>JAJUIM010000180.1 GCA_029267645.1 Microbacterium sp. | reverse complement strand
GCGCGGCGCGCTGGACGACGCGGGCGGCCTCGACGACGTCGCGGCGTGGTCGATCGCCGGCCAGCAGCACGGGCTCGTCGCGCTCGATCGGGACGGCCGCGTGATCCGCGACGCCCTGCTGTGGAACGACACGCGCTCGGCAGGCGCCGCGCGCGACCTCGTCGACGAGGTCGGATCCGCGCAGTACGCCGACCGCACGGGCCTCGTGCCCGTCGCGTCCTTCACCGTGACGAAGCTGCGCTGGCTCGCCGACGCCGAGCCGGAGCACGCGGCCCGCGTCGCGGCGGTCGCGCTCCCCCACGACTGGCTCACGTGGCGCCTGCGCGGCTTCGGCCCCGCGGGCGAGAGCCCGCGCGGCCCCGTGCTCGACGAGCTCGTGACCGACCGCTCGGACGCGAGCGGCACGGGGTACTACGACGCGGCGCGAGGCGCCTACGATCGCGACCTGCTCTCGCGCGCGCTGCGGCGCGACGCGTCGAGCGTCGTGCTGCCGCGCGTCCTCGCGCCGCACGAGTCGGTCTCGGACGAGGCGGGCCGCACGGTCGGCGCGGGCGCGGGCGACAACGCCGGCGCAGCGCTCGGCATGGGCGCCCGCGAGGGCGACATCGGCGTCTCGATCGGCACGAGCGGCACGGTCTTCGCCGTGGCCGAGCGCCCCGTGCACGACGCGTCGGGCACGGTCGCGGGCTTCGCCGACGCGTCGGGCGCGTTCCTGCCGATCATCACGACCTTGAACGCCGCGCGCGTGCTCGACGCGGTGGCGGGCCTCCTCGGCGTCGACCACGACGAGCTGTCGCGCCTCGCGCTCGACGCCCCCGCGGGGTCGGCCGGTCTCGTGCTGCAGCCGTGGTTCGAGGGCGAGCGCACGCCGAATCTCCCGGACGCGACCGCGACGCTGTTCGGCATGACGCTCGCGAGCACGACCCGCGAGAACCTCGCGCGCGCCGCCTTCGAGGGCGTGCTGTGCGGGCTCGCGGAGGGGCTCGACGCGATGCGCGCCCTCGGCGTGGAGGCGCGCCGGATCCTCCTCACGGGCGGCGCCGCGCGCAGCGCCGCCGTGCAGCGCGTCGCCGCCGAGGTCTTCGGCCTCCCCGTCGTCGTGCCCGAGCCGGCGGAGTACGTCGCGCTCGGCGCCGCGACGCAGGCGGCGTGGGCGCTCACGGGATCCCGACCCGACTGGCGTCCGCGCGCCGAGGCCTCGCTCGACCCGGATCCCGCGCCGGCCACGCGCGCCGCGTACGCCGCCCGCCTGCCAGCCCCCGAGGCGCGTTAGCCTGGGCGCATGGCGAAGGCAGTGCAGTTCACGCAGGTCGGAGGGCCCGAGGTCCTCGAAGTCGTCGAGATCGCCGAGCCCGCTCCCGGGCCGGGCGAGGTGGCGATCGCGGTCGAGGCCGCGGGCGTCAACCCGATCGATCGCAAGCTGCGCTCGGGCGGGCGCCCGCTTCCGGGCGAGGGCCCGTGGCGGGCCGGATCCGACGGCGCGGGTCGCGTGACGGCCGTCGGCGACGGCGTGGACGGCTTCCGCGTCGGCGACCCCGTCGCCTTCTTCGGCGCCGACGGCGCGTATGCGACGCACGTCGCGGTCGACGCGGCCAAGGTCTCGGTGCGCCCGGGCGGCGTGACGGCCGCGCAGGGCGCGGCGCTCGGCATCCCCGCCGGCACCGCGTACCAGGCCGTGCAGTCGCTCGGCGTCCGCGAGGACGACACGCTGCTCATCCACGGCGGGTCGGGGGCGGTCGGCCAGGCCGCGATCCAGTTCGCCGTGCTCCTCGGCGCACGGGTGATCGCGACGACGAGCGACGCGCGCGCCGACCGCGTGCGCGACCTCGGCGCCGAGCCCGTGCGGTACGGCGACGGCCTGACGGGCCGCGTGCTCGAGGTCGCGCCCGACGGCGTCACGGCGATCCTCGACTGCGCGGGCGCCGACGGCGTGCTCGAGGCGTCGCTCGAGCTGCTCGACGACAAGAACCGCATCGCGACGATCGTCATCGGCGCGAAGGCCGACGAGATGGGGCTGCGTGCCTTCGGCGGCGGATCCGCCGTGCCGCTCACGCCCCAGCAGGCGGCGTGGCGGGCCGAAGCGCTGCCCGTCTCGCTCGCGCTCGTCGCGGCCGGGTACTTCGACGTCGAGCTCGGCGAGCAGTTCTCGCTCGAGCAGGCGGCCGAGGCGCAGATCGCGAACGAGCGCGGCGCGCACGGCAAGCTCACGCTCGTGCCCTGACGACACATTCCGTCATCCGCACGGGGGCGCCGGAGGCCGCCGCGCGAGAATGAGGGCATGACGACCGGCGTTCCTCCCATCTCCCCCGCGACCATCCAGCTGCACGAGGGATACGCGCCGGGAACGCCGCAGAACCCCGTCGCGACGCCGATCTACCAGACGTCCGCGTACGAGTTCTCGTCGCTGTCCGACGCTCGCGAGCTGTTCGCGCTCAGGCGCGCCGGCAACATCTACAGCCGCAACGGCACGCCGACGCAGGCGATCCTCGAGAAGCGCCTCGCGGCGCTCGAGGGCGGCGTCGCGGCCGCGGCGGTCGGATCCGGCCAGGCCGCGACGACCGTCGCATCGCTCGCGCTCGCGGGCCGCGGCGGGCACATCGTCGCGTCGAGCTCGCTCTACGGCGGCACGGTCGACCTCTTCGACGACACGTTCCGCGACTTCGGCATCGAGGTCACGTTCGTCGACCAGGACGACCTCGACGCCTGGCGCGACGCCGTGCGCCCCGCGACGCGCATGTTCTTCGCCGAGTCGGTCGCGAACCCTGTCGCGCAGGTGCTCGACATCCCCGCCGTCGCGGAAATCGCCCACGCCGCGGGCGTGCCCCTCGTGATCGACAACACGGTCGGCACGCCCTCGCTCATCCGCGTGCGCGACCACGGCGCCGACGTCGTCGTGCACTCGGCCACGAAGTTCATCAGCGGGCACGGCACGTCGCTCGGCGGGGTCGTCGTCGACCTCGGCACGTTCGACTTCGCGAAGGACCCTGCGCGGTGGCCAGGCCTCTTCGAGCCGCACTGGCGATACGGCGACGTCGCGCTGTGGGACGCGTTCGGCCGCGAGGGCGCCCTCACGACCCTCATCAAGAGCAAGTACGTCGCCGACCTCGGCCCCGCGCTCAGCCCCTTCAACGCCTTCCAGCTCATCGAGGGGCTCGAGACGCTCGATCTGCGCATGGCCCGCCACGCGTCGACGGCCCTCGAGGTCGCGCGCTTCCTCGACGCCCACCCCGCCGTGCGCGTCGTGCACCACCCCGGGCTCGACGCCAACCGGTACCGCGAGGCGGGCGAGCGCCTGTATCCGCGCGGCCTGCCGTCGGTCTTCGCGTTCGAGCTCGCGGGCGACGACGACGGCGACGAGGCGGCGTTCGCGCGCGCCGAGCGCTTCGTCGAACGGCTCGGCATCGTCAAGCTCGTCGCCAACATCGGCGACGCCCGCACGCTCGTGTGCCACCCGGCCTCGATGACGCACAACCACATGACGCCGGATCAGCTCGCCGCCGCCGGCATCTCGTGGGCGACGATCCGCCTGTCGGTCGGGCTCGAGGATCCCGCCGACCTGCTGCGCGACCTGGGGCAGGCGCTCGACGCGATCTGAACGCCCCGGGCGGAGTAGCGTTGTCGCTCGTGGCTCTTCCCGAACTCGCTCCCCTGGCTTGGGCCGCGCTCGTCGTCGGCGCCATGACGATCGGCGTCTCGAAGACGGGGCTGCCGGGCGCGAACACGTTCGGCATCGCCCTGTTCGCGGCCGTGCTGCCCGCGCGCGAATCGACCGGGGCGATGCTGCTCCTGCTCATGGTGGGCGACGTCCTGGCGCTCCTGATCTACCGGCGCCACGCCGACGTGCGGGCGCTCATCCGGCTCATCCCGTCGGTCGCCGTGGGCCTCGTCGTCGGCGTCGCGTGCCTCGCCGTGCTGCCAGACGTCTGGGTGAAGCGGCTCATCGCGATCCTGCTGCTGGGGCTCGTCGCGCTCACGCTCTGGCGGCGCCGGGGCGGGGCGGAGGCCACGGTGCAGGCGGGCCGCGGCACGGCGTTCGGCTACGGATCGCTCGGCGGCTTCACGACCATGGTCGCGAACGCGGGCGGCCCCGTCATGTCGATGTACTTCCTCGCATCGCGGTTCTCGATGACGACGTTCCTCGGCACGGCCGCGTGGTTCTTCGCCGTCATCAACGCCGTCAAGCTGCCGTTCTCGATCGGCCTCGGCCTCGTGACGCTCGACACGATCGCGATGGACCTGCTGCTCATCGTGCCGGTGCTGCTCGGCGCCGTCATCGGCCGCGTCATCGTCACGCGCGTCTCGCAGCGCGTGTTCGACGCGATCGTCGTGATCCTCACGGTCGTTGGCGCCGTCTACCTGCTGTTCTGAAGCGGCGCCCGCGCGCCCGGCGGATCCGGGCGCGCGGGCCGGCCTCAGCGCCCCGTGCGGAAGGTGTGCTCCCAGCGCGCGTCGCCGTCGACGCGGAACCACGGATCCGCGACCGCGACGATGTCGACGGCGCGCTTCTCGCGGTGGAATCCGGCCTCGACGATCTCGCCGTTCGCGTAATAGGTCACGTGCTCGGACTCGGGGATGACGTAGCCGTCGCGCCCCAAGCCGGGCCGGTCGACGAACTCCGGCG
>JAJUIM010000460.1 GCA_029267645.1 Microbacterium sp. | reverse complement strand
TCGGGGTCGTCGCCCGCGAAGATGGCGGCGTAGGCGATGCCTCCGCCCACGAGCAGGACGGCGACGGCGCCTGCCACGATGAACAGCGTGTTTCGACCGCGTCGAGTGAGAGCCACGATTCGTCATTCCCTCCGGTGGCGAACGGTTTTCATCTTCCCATGAGGGGCTGACATTCCTCGTACCGAGCGGCGTCGGACCTGACGAATAGGATGAGGGGCATGCCGAAAACGACAGGTCAGGCCGTGACAATCGACGCGGTCGTGCCCGTCTACGGCGGCTGGCAGCACGTCGAGCCGTGCCTCACGGCCCTCGCGACGCAGACGCATCCGGTCAACGTGATCATCGTCGACGACTGCGGGCCCGACGACACGGCCGACCGCGTCGCGGCCGCGTTCCCCGAGCTCACGCTGCTGCGCAACGAGACGAACCGCGGTTTCGCCGCGACGTGCAACAGGGGCATCCGGCACGGATCCGCCGACGTCGTCGTGCTCGTCAACAGCGACGTGATCGCCGAGCCGACGCTCATGGCCGACATCGCGGCCGCGTTCGCGGACGCGGGCGACGACGTCGCGAGCGTGAGCCCGCTCCTCACGACGCCCGACGGCCGCGTCGACTCGCAGGGCATCACGGCCGACGCGACGTGTGCGGGCTTCGTGCGCTTCCACGGCGCCGACCTGTCGCGCGCCGACGCGCAGGATCCGCCCGTGCTCGGCCCGTACGGCGCCGTCGCCGCGTATCGCCGGCGCGCGCTCGACGAGGTGGGTGTGCTCGACGAGGGCATCTTCATGTACGGCGAGGAGCTCGACCTCGCGCTGCGCCTGCGCGCGGGCGGATACGACACGGTCGCGCTCGATCGCCCGGGCGGCGTGCACATCGGGGGCGCGTCGGCGGGGGAGGGCAGCCCGCGCCAGATCCGCCTCGCGGGCTTCGGCCGCGGCTACCTCCTGCGCGCCTGGGGCGTCCTGCGCACGCGCCACGCCGTGCGCGCGCTCGCGATCGAGGCGCTCGTGTGCCTCAGGCGCCTCGTGCTGCAGCGCGACGCATCGGCGCTCGTCGGCCGCGTGCAGGGCTGGCGCGCCGCGCGCGGCGTCGAGCGGCCGCAGATCCCGACCCGCGGCATCGATCGCTCGATCGGTCTCGTGCAGTCGGTGCGCATGCGACAGGCCGGCTACTGGGCCCGCTGACATGTCTCTCACGCGGCGCCTGCTGAGCTTCTCGACGATTCCGGCCTTCTCGGCCCTCATCCCGTTCCTCATTCTCCCCGTGCTCGCGCGCGCCGCCGGCAGCGAGGCGTGGGTCGCGATCGCCGTCGGCCAGTCGGTCGGCGGATTCCTCGCGCTCGCGGTCGGCCTCGGGCTGAACGTACAGGGCCCCACGCTCGTCGCGCTCGCCGCGCCTGAGGATCGCGCCGACCTCTTCGCCCGCGGCACCCGCGCCCGGCTCGCGCTCGTCGTCCCGGCGCTCGTCGCAGGGGCCGTCGTCGCGTGGACCCTCGCGCCCGCGGGCTTCGGCGCAGACGCTGCGCTCATGGCCGCCGCGATCACGCTCGGCGGCCTCACCTCGAGCTGGTACCTCATCGGCCTCGGCACGCCGCTGCCGCTCATCGGGTTCGAGCTGCTGCCGCGCGCCGTCGCGACCGC
>JAJUIM010000467.1 GCA_029267645.1 Microbacterium sp. | reverse complement strand
GTACCGCGCCGAGGCGTAGCGAGACGCGTCGAAACGGGCCCCGCGGATCGATCCGCGGGGCCCGTTTCGCGCATATGCGCCAAGCGCCATATGCACGGGGGAGCGGGCCGTGTCAAGGCTCCTGCCCGACGGGCGCCGGCGCCCCTACGATCGCGCCATGGCCATCGACGACACGACCTCGCCCGCACAGGCGGAGGCGCCGAACAGGCTGCGCAGGGCCATCACGGGCCCGATGCTGTTCGCCTTCATCCTCGGCGACGTGTTGGGCGCGGGCATCTACGCGCTCATGGGCGTGCTCTCGGCGGAGGCGGGCGGCGCGCTCTGGGCGCCGCTCACCGCCGCGCTGCTGCTTGCGCTGCTGACGGCGGGATCCTACGCGGAGCTCGTGACAAAGTATCCGCGCGCGGGCGGCGCCGCCGTCTTCGCCGAGCGCGCGTTCCGCAGCCCGCTCGTCTCGTTCCTCGTCGGGTTCTGCATGCTCGCGGCCGGCGTCGTGAGCGCCGCGGGGCTCGCGATCGCGTTCGCGGGCGACTACCTCGCGACGTTCCTCGACGTCCCCGTCGCGCCGGCAGCGATCGTCTTCCTCGCCCTCGTCGGGCTGCTGAACGCCCGCGGCATCCGCGAGTCGCTCGCGAGCAACATCGTCATGACGGCGATCGAGCTCTCGGGCCTCGTGATCGTCGTCGTGGTCGTCGCGGTGTTCGTGGGCGGGGGAGGGGGGCGACCCCGCGCGCGTGCTCGAGTTCCCCTCGGGTGTGAGCCCCGCGGCCGCAGTCCTCGGCGGCGCGATCATCGCCTACTACTCGTTCGTCGGCTTCGAGACGTCGGCCAACGTGATCGAGGAGGTGCGGGATCCGCGGCGCACCTACCCGCGCGCCCTCTTCGCCGCGCTCATCGCTGCGGGCGTGATGTACGTGCTCGTGGGCCTCGCGAGCGCGGCCGCGCTGCCGCCCGACGAACTGCAGGCGTCGACGGGGCCGCTGCTCGCGGTCGTCGAGGCGACGGGGCTCTCAGTGCCGTCGTGGCTGTTCAGCCTCATCGCGCTCGTCGCGGTCGCGAACGGCGCGCTGCTGACGATGATCATGGCCAGCCGCCTCGCCTACGGCATGGCCGAGCAGCAGCTGCTGCCGAGGGCGCTCTCGCGCGTCCTGCCGCGCCGCCGCACGCCGTGGGCGGCGATCCTCGCGACGACGGTCGTCGCGATGCTGCTGACGCTCATCGGCGACCTCGCGACGCTCGCCGAGACCGTCGTGCTGCTGCTCCTGTTCGTCTTCCTCAGCGCCAACGTCTCGGTGCTCGTGCTGCGCCGCGACAGGGTGTCGCACGACCACTTCCGCGTGTGGACGGTCGTGCCCGTGCTCGGCATCGCCTCGTGCGTGCTGCTGCTCACGCAGCAGCGGCCCGTCGTGTGGCTGTTCGGCGGGATCCTCGTGGCGGCCGGCGCCGTGCTCTTCCTCGCGGCGCGGCTCGGGGCTCGGGCGCTCGGCCGCAGGAGGGACTCGTGAGGCGCGCGGGCGCGGCCGTCGTTCTCGCGGGCGTGCTCGCGCTCGCGGGCTGCGGCGCGGGCATTCCGACGGATCCG
>JAJUIM010000266.1 GCA_029267645.1 Microbacterium sp. | reverse complement strand
GTGTAGATGATCTTGGACATGCTTCGGTGGCGCTCCAGACTTCGGGGTGTGCCGGGATGAGAGATCTCTCGACATCAAGATACCGGAGCGGCCCCGGTATTGCAGTGTCAGCCGGCGTCGGCGGCGTCGCGGATCTCGGTCGCGAGCGTGTGGCTGAGCGTCGTCGCCCACGAGCGCGTGATGTGCCCGGCCGCGTCGCGGTAGACGAGCACGCCGCCGATGATGCCGTCGCAGAATCCGTCGCGGCAGTACAGATCGGTGAGGTCGACGACGGGCGCGCCGACGGCCTCGGCGGCGTCGGCGAGCGTGTGGGTCTTCTCGAGCGCGACGTCGGCGTCGGTGCCGCAATCGCTGTTGGGCGAGACGCCGACGCGGGTCGTGCACGCGATCGCGTCCTCGCTCGGCAGGGGGTTGTCGCGCACGACGACGACGTGGGTGCCCGCCTCGCGCACGCGCTCGATCGCCGCCTCGTGCGCCTCCTCCGGCGTCGCCCACAGGCGCGTCGAGGTGGCGATCACGAGGTCGTAGTCGCCCGAGAAGAGGCGCTCGTTGATGTCGGGGCGCGCCGCGTCGCAGTCGGTCGGCGTGCCCGGATCCTCCATGAGGCCGCAGCCGCGGCCGACGAACGTGTCGAGCGACCAGCCGAGCGCGCCCAGCTGCGGCTCGAGGGCGGGCAGGAGCGAGGCCGCGTGGCTGTCGCCGACGAGCGCGACGCGCAGCGCGCCGTCGTCCTCGGATCCGTAGGTGCACGAGTCGAGCGCGACGTTCTCGCCCATGTAGCAGGAGTACGCGTTGCCCGTGTCCGACAGCAGCTCATCGGGAGACGGGGCGAGGGCATCGAAGTCGGCGTCGGCGCACGCCTCGGGGTGGAGGGCGGATCCCGCGCCGCGGCAGTCGATCTCGTCGGATCCGCCGGGCGTGGGCGCGATCGTCTGCGCCTCGACCTCGCCGCCCGCGGCGCGCACCTGCGAGACGCCCGCGAAGCCCGCCGTCCCCGCGACGGCGACGATCGCGAGGGCCGCGAGCGTCGGCGCCCAGGCGCGCGTGACGCCGCGGATCCGCCCCTCGCGCCAGCGGAACCACGTCGCGCGGCGCGCGGGGTTCTCGATGAGGTGGTACGACAGGGCCGACAGCGCGGCCGTCGCGGCGAGGGCGATCGCGAGGTAGGCGGGCGTGCCCTCGGGCGCGAGCGCGACGAGCAGGATCGCGACGGGGAAGTGCCACAGGTAGAGGCTGTAGGAGATGTCGCCGATGTACGTCGCGACGGGGTTCGTCAGCAGCCAGGGGCCGCGCGCGCCGGGGGCGGCCCCCGCGACGATCACGAGGGCCGTGCTCAGCACGGGCAGCAGCGCGAGCGGCGCGGGCCAGAGGGGCGACGACTCCGAGACGACGAGGAGCGACGCGGCGATGCCCGCGAGCCCCGCCCACGCGAGCACGCGGCGCCAGGCCGCGGCGAGGGGGATCGCCGGGAGGAACGCGAGGAGCGCGCCGATGCCGAGCTCCCACGCGCGAGAGAAGGTCGAGAAGTAGGCGAACGTCGGGTTCGTGCGTGTCTCGACGAACGCCCACGCGAGCGACGCGAGCGTGAGCAGGGCGATGACCGTGCGCGTGAGCCGCCGCACGCGCGCCGAGCTCCACGACGTGCGGCGCGCCGCGAACACGACGATCGCGAGCATGAGCCACGGCCACACGAGGTAGAACTGCTCCTCGACGCCGAGCGACCAGAAGTGCTGCAGCGGCGACGGCGGCGTGCCCTGCGCGAAGTAGTCGACGCCCTCGAGCGCGAACCGCCAGTTGCCCGCGAACACGGCGCTCGCGAGCCCGTCGAGGGCGACGTCGCGGCCGCTCGACGGCCCGAGCAGCACGAACGCGCCCGCGATCGTCGCGGCGATCACGACGACGGCCGCGGGGAGGATCCGCTTCGCTCGACGCTCGTAGAAACGGCGGAACGAGATGGTCCCCGTGCGGTCGACCTCGCGCAGCAGCAGCCCCGTGATGAGGAAGCCGGAGATGACGAAGAAGATGTCGACGCCGACGAATCCGCCCTGCGGGGCGTGCACGACGTGGCCCGCGATGACCGCGAGCACGGCGACCGCGCGAAGCCCCTGGATGTCGCGGCGCTGGGGTGCGCGCGCGGGAGCGGGGGCGGATTCGGGCATCGACATCGATTCTAGGTTCGGCGCGTGCGGCGCCTCAGCCGCGCAGCGCCTTCGCGATCCGCTGCACCGAGACGGTCTCGGCCGTGCCCAGGCGCTGCGCGAAGAGGCTCACGCGCAGCTCCTCGAGCATCCACCGCGCGTGAACGAGGCGCGGATCGGCGTCGTCGGGCAGGGGAATCGTGCCGCCCGCGTCGGCGAACGCCTGCTGCGCCCGCTCGAACTCGGTCATCCACGCCCTGTCGCGCCCGGGATTGTCGGGCAGCGCCTCGAGGCGCACGCGCGCGCCCTCGAGGTAGCGCGGCAGGTGGCGCAGGCGCTCGAGCCCCGTCTCGCGCACGAAGCCCGCGTGCACGAGGCCCTCGAGCTGGCCCCGCACGTCGTTCAGCGCGCCCAGGAGCGCGATCGAGTTCGCCTTCTTCATGCCGCGCTCGACCTCGCGCCACGCCGTCACGATCGACGCGACGAGCGAGACGGCCGCGAACACGTCGTCGACGGATCCGGCCGTCACCTCGGCGCGCACGCGGTCGAACTCCTCGCGCGTGCGCACGGCGCCGTGACGGGCGAGGACCGCGTCGGCGGCGGCCGCGCGGCAGTCCTCGATCACGGCCTTCGCCGACGGATAGGGCGCCGCCGCGAGCGCGAGCTTCTCCTGCGCGGACAGGTGCTCCTGGATGTACGACACGGGGGAGGGGACCGTGAGCAGCAGCAGGCGACGCAGCCCTGCGCGCGTGCGGCGGGCCGCCTCGTCGGCGGTCGCTTCGACGCGGATCGCGACGGAGCTCTTCTCGTCGATGAGGGCCGGATAGCCGCGCACGACGCTGCCCGCGACGCGCGTGTCGACCTGGGCGGGCAGCTCCCCGAACGTCCAGTCGGTGAGGCCCCGCCGCTCGATGCTCGGCGACTGCGGCGCCTGCGCGACGCGCTCGGCGGGGTTCGCGCTGCGGGATCCCTCGCCGGACGCCGCGCGGTCGAGCTGGCGCGCGACCGAGTCGCGTGCGCGATCCGCGAGCCTGCGCTGCAGAT
>JAJUIM010000058.1 GCA_029267645.1 Microbacterium sp. | reverse complement strand
GCCGCCGTCCAGGCGCGCTCCATCGAGGCGTCGGGGCTCGACGCGCTCGGGTACATGAACTCGGTGTAGACGAAGACGGGCAGCGTCATCATCTGGCCGTAGTCCTGCTGGAACGGGTTGACCTGCAGGTTGGCGGTGAAGCCCGCCGTCAGCAGCAGGGGAGCGGTCTCGCCGATCACGCGGGCGATCGCGAGCATGACCGAGGTCATGATGCCGGCGATCGAGGTGGGCAGCACGACCTTGACGATCGTGAGCCACTTCGGCACGCCGAGCGCGTACGACGCCTCGCGCAGCTCGTTCGGGACGATGCGCAGCATCTCCTCGGATCCGCGGACGACGACGGGGATCATGAGCACGCTGAGCGCGAGCGCGCCCATGATGCCCATGCGCACGCCGGGGCCGACGATGATCGCGAAGATCGAGTAGATGAACAGACCCGCGACGATCGACGGGATGCCCGTCATGACGTCGACGAAGAACGTGATGCCCTTCGACAGCTTGTTGCCGTTGCCGTACTCGACGAGGTAGATCGACGTCATGAGGCCGATCGGCACCGAGATGAGCGCCGCGAGGCCCGTGATGATCACGGTGCCCCAGATCGCGTGGACGGCGCCGCCGCCCTCGCCGATGATGTTGCGCATCGAGAAGCTGAAGAACTCGCCGTCGAGACGCGCGAGGCCGTTCGAGATCACGGTCCACAGCACGGACACGAGCGGCAGACACGCGATCACGAAGGCCGTCGAGATGAGCGCCGTCATGAGGCGGTCGACCGCGTGGCGGCGGCTCTCGGCGATCGAGGACAGCACGCCGATGAACACGATGTAGATCACCATGCCCACGAAGAGCGTGCCGACGATGTTGAAGTCGGCGAACGAGCCCCCGAGGTTCGCGATCGCGAAGATGACGGCGGAGATCGCCATCGAGCCGGCGAGGATCGCCCAGGGCGCCCACTTGGGCAGGTGTCCCATCGTGAGGGACTTCGTCGGAGCGGCGGTTGCGGTGGTCATGTCAGTTCGCTCCCGAGAACTCGCTGCGGCGGTTGACGATCCAGCGCGCGACGCCGTTGACGGCGAAGGTCACGACGAAAAGGATGAGGCCCGTGGCGATGAGGGCATTGACGCCCGTGCCGTACGCCTCGGGGAAGTGGAGGGCGATGTTCGCCGCGATCGACTGCGGGTTGCCCGACTGCAGCAGCTGCAGCACGATGATGGGCGAGCCCGACAGGACCATCGTGACGGCCATCGTCTCGCCCAGCGCGCGGCCGAGGCCGAGCATCGCGCCCGAGACCATGCCGCCGCGGGCGAACGGCAGCACCGCCATGCGGATCATCTCCCAGCGCGTCGCGCCGAGCGCGAGCGCCGCCTCCTCGTGCAGCTTGGGTGTCTGCAGGAAGACCTCGCGGCAGATGGCCGTCATGATGGGCAGGATCATGACCGCGAGCACGAGCGAGGCGGTGAGGATCGTGCGGCCGGTCGGCGAGACCTGGCCGCCGAAGAACAGGCTCAGCACCGGGACGGATCCGATGGCGCCGTTGAGCCACTCGTAGAACGGCACGAGGAAGCCCGAGAAGAACAGGGCGCCCCACAGGCCGAAGACGACCGAGGGGACGGCGGCCAGCAGATCGATGACGTAGCCGAGCACCGACGAGAGGCGCCGCGGCGCGAAGTGCGAGATGAACAGCGCGATGCCGATCGCGATCGGCGTCGCGATGACGAGCGCGATGAGCGACGACCACAGCGTGCCGAACAGCAGCGGCGCGACGTACGCCCAGAAGCTCTGGCCGTGCAGCAGCGGGTTCTCGGTGGGATCGCCCACGAGCGCGGGGATCGACTGCCCGATGAGGAAGAAGGCGGTCGCCGCGAGGACGATCAGAATGACGATGCCGGCGCCGAGCGAGGTGCCGGAGAACGCGATGTCACCGGGCCGCTTCTTCGCGCGGATCCTCTCGGCGGGCGCCGACTGTTCCGGCGCCTTCTCGGTCGTGCTCATGGAGTCCTTCGTGTGTGTCGCATTGAGCGGATGTCATGCTGGTGCCCCCGGGTGCGCGTCTCGACACCTGTCGAGCCGCGCACACGGGGGCTCCGGGGCCGGCGGCCGTCAGAGGAGACGATACCGGCGGGTGAGGGTCACTCGGTGACGATCGCCTCGATCGCGGTGTTGACCTGCTCGCGGAGGCTCTCCGAGATCGGCGCGCTGCCGGCCTCGTCGGCCGCGATCTGCTGGCCCTCCTCGGAGGCGACGAAGGTGAAGTAGTCCTTCACGAGCTGCGCCTTGGCGGTGTCCTCGTACTCGACGCAGCCGATGAGGTACGACACGAGCGCGATCGGGTACGCGCCGTCGGTCGCCGTGGCGGGGTCGACCGCGAAGACGAGGTCCTGGGGCTCACGGCCCTCCTCGAGCTCGGAGTTCTCGATGAGCTTCGAGGCGGCCTCGGCCGAGTACTCGACGTACTCGCCGTCGACGCCCACGGCGACCTGGCCGGCCTCCTCGGGCACCTGCGACGCGTCGAGGTAGCCGATCGTGCCCTCGCTCGAGCTCACGACCTGCGCGATGCCCTGCGTGCCCTGCGCGCGCTCGGTGCCCTCGATGGGCCACAGGCCGCTGACCTCGTAGTCCCAGATGTCGGGAGCCGTGGCGGCGAGGTAGGTCGCGAACGTCTCGGTCGTGCCCGAGTCGTCGGAGCGGTTGACGGGCGTGATCGCCGTGTCGGGGAGCTCGACGCCCTCGTTCTGCGAGGCGATGGCCTCGTCGTTCCACGTCGTGATCTCGCCGGCGAAGATGCCCGCGATGGTCTCGGCGTCGAGGTTGAGCGTGTCGATGCCCGGCAGGTTGAAGGCGAGCGCGACCGGCGAGATGTAGGTCGGGATCTCGACGATGCTGTCGGAGGCGCAGGCCTGGAAGCCGCCCTCGAGCTCCTCCGTCGTGAAGGCACGGTCGGAGCCGATGAAGTCGGAGGCGCCCGCGACGAGGTTGTCGCGGCCCGTGCCCGAGCCGGTCGACTCGTAGCCGACCGTCGCGTCGGGGTTCTCCTGCTGGAAGGCCGCGGTGAGCGCGGCCTGCGCGGCCGCCTGCGACGAGGCGCCCGTCGCGCCGATCTGGCCCGCGGCGGCGCCCTCGGCGGGAGCCTCGGACCCGGAGCCGCCCGAGTCGGCGGACTCGTTCGCGGCGCAGCCGGCGAGGGACAGAGCGGCGACGGCGCCGAGCGCGACGACGCCGGAAAGACGATTGAGCTTCACGAAACAATCCGATCCGTTGAGGAGGACAAGTTTGGTGCCGGGAGGGACGCCCAGCAGTCAGCGACGCTATGCGCGCTGTCTGTCCGGATCGCAGACTGAAAGTAAACAGTCGGTGAACGCGGCTCGGAGAGTGCTGAAGACCTCAGATCGCGTAGTCGACGACGACGGGCGCGTGGTCACTCCAGCGCGTGTCGTACGACGGGTAGCGGTCGACGCGATACCCCTCGACGAGGGCCGCGAGCGCGGGCGTGGCGAGGTGGTAGTCGATGCGCCACCCCGTGTCGTTGTCGAACGCCTGGCCGCGGTTCGACCACCACGTGTAGGGCCCGTCGACCTCGCCCGCGAACGTGCGCCCGACGTCGACCCAGCCGAGCCCCGTGCCCGTCGTGCCGTCGACGCGGGCGATCTCGGCGCCCGCCTCGCCCAGCCAGCTGTCGAAGTACGCGCGCTCGCGCGGCAGGAAGCCTGCCTTCTTGCGGTTGCCGCGCCAGTTCTTGATGTCGAACTCGCGGTGCCCCACGTTGAGGTCGCCCGTGATGACGACGAGCGCGCCCGGCGTGTTCAGCTCGCCGAGGCGCACGGTCATGGCGTCGAGGAAGGCCCACTTGAGATCCTGCTTGGGCGTCTCGGCCTCGCCCGTGTAGACATAGGCGCTCACGACCGTCACGGTGTGCTCGCCGATGCGGAAGTCGGCCTCGAGCCAGCGGCCGTACGAGTCGAGCGCCTCGTCGCCGAACTCGATGCGCGAGGCCAGCGCGGGCTCGCGCGACGCGATCGCCACGCCCGCGCGGCCCTTCTGCTGCGACTCGTGCTCGAGCACGTGCCAGCCGGGCAGCGCGGCCTCGAGGTGCTCTCGCTGCCCGCGCACCTCCTGGATCGTGAGGATGTCGAGGTCGGAGGCGTCGACCCAGGCGTTCATTCCCTTGCGCACGGCGGCGCGGATCCCGTTGACGTTCACGGAGGCGATGCGAGTCATGACACCAGGCTATCGGGGTGGTCCGACACGCGACGAGGCGCCGGGACCCGTGCGGGTCCTGGCGCCTCGGGGGAGGGGGCTCAGCGGCCGCCCTTGAGCACCGCCTGCTTCACCTCGGCGATCGCCTTGGTGATCTCGATGCCGCGGGGGCACGCCTCGGTGCAGTTGAAGGTCGTGCGGCAGCGCCACACGCCCTCGCGGTCGTTGAGGATGTCGAGGCGCACCTGCGACTCGTCGTCGCGCGAGTCGAAGATGAAGCGGTGCGCGTTGACGATCGCGGCCGGGCCGAAGTACTGGCCGTCGGTCCAGAACACGGGGCACGACGACGTGCACGCGGCGCAGAGGATGCACTTCGTGGTGTCGTCGAACCGCTCGCGGTCCTCGATCGACTGGTAGCGCTCCTTGCCCTTCTCCGGGGCGCTGTGCGCCTGGAGGAACGGCTGCACCTCGCGGTACGCGTCGAAGAACGGCTCCATGTCGACGATGAGGTCCTTCTCGAGCGGAAGGCCCTTGATCGCCTCGACGTAGACGGGCTTCGAGATGTCGAGGTCCTTGATCAGCGTCTTGCACGCGAGGCGGTTGCGGCCGTTGATGCGCATCGCGTCGGATCCGCAGATGCCGTGCGCGCACGAGCGGCGGAACGACAACGAGCCGTCCATGTCCCACTTGATGCGGTGCAGTGCGTCGAGCACGCGGTCGGTCGGGTACATCTCGACGTCGTAGTCGACCCACTTGGGCTCGCTGTCGACCTCGGGGTTGAACCGACGCACCATGAACGTGACGAGATACGACTGGATGGTCTGCTCTTCGGCGGGGGCCTCTGCCACAGCAGCGGACATCAGTACTTCCTCTCCATGGGCGGGTAGCGGAGCTCGCCCTTGTCGTCCTTCGTGAAGACGACGGGCTTCCACTCCAGGGTGATGTGATCGTCGGGGTCCGGCGAGTGCGGGTCTCCCGTCAGATACGCCATCGTGTGCTGCATGTAGTTCTCGTCGTCGCGGTCGGGGTAGTCCTCGCGCATGTGGCCGCCGCGGCTCTCCTTGCGGTTGCGGGCGGCGTAGGCGACGATCTCGGCGAGATCGAGCAGGAAGCCCAGCTCGATCGCCTCGAGCAGGTCGGTGTTGAACCGCTTGCCCTTGTCGTCGATCGCGACGTTGAGGTACCGCTCGCGCAGCGAGTGGATCGTGCCCATGACGTTCGTCAGGGTCTCCTCCGTGCGGAAGACCTGGGCGTTCTTGTCCATCTCCTCCTGCAGCGTGCGGCGGATGTCCGCGACGCGCTCGGTGCCCGTGCTCGTGCGGATCCGCTCGACCATCTCGCGGACCTCCTTCGCCGGGTCCTCGGGGAGGGGCACGAAGTCGGCCTGCTTGGCGTACGCGACGGCGTTGTTGCCGCAGCGCTTGCCGAACACGTTGATGTCGAGCAGCGAGTTGGTGCCGAGCCGGTTGGATCCGTGCACCGACACGCAGGCGCACTCGCCGGCCGCGAAGAGGCCGGGCACGACCGTGTCGTTGTTCGCCAGGACCTCGCCGTCGTTGTTCGTCGGGATGCCGCCCATCGCGTAGTGCGCGGTCGGCATGACGGGAACCGGCTCGACGACGGGGTCGACGCCCAGGTAGGTGCGCGCGAACTCGGTGATGTCGGGCAGCTTCGTCTCGAGCACCTCGGCGCCCAGGTGGGTGCAGTCGAGGTAGACGTAGTCCTTGTTGGGGCCGGCGCCGCGGCCCTCGAGGACCTCCTTGACCATCGAGCGCGCGACGATGTCGCGCGGCGCGAGGTCCTTGATCGTCGGGGCGTAGCGCTCCATGAAGCGCTCGCCCGACGCGTTGCGGAGGATCGCGCCCTCGCCTCGCGCGCCCTCGGTGAGGAGGATGCCGAGGCCCGCGAGCCCTGTCGGATGGAACTGGAAGAACTCGATGTCCTCGAGCGGCAGGCCCTTGCGCCAGATGATCCCGACGCCGTCGCCCGTGAGCGTGTGGGCGTTCGACGTCGTCTTGAACATCTTGCCGAAGCCGCCCGTTGCGAACACGACCGACTTCGCGTGGAAGACGTGCAGGTCGCCCGTCGCGAGCTCGAGCGCCACGACGCCGGCGATGCGGATCGATCCGTCGTCGCCCTTCACCGTGACGAGGTCGAGCGCGTAGAACTCGTTGAAGAAGTTGATGCCGAGCTTGACGCAGTTCTGGTACAGCGTCTGCAGGATCATGTGGCCCGTGCGGTCGGCCGCGTAGCAGGCGCGGCGCACGGGCGACTTGCCGTGCTCACGGGTGTGGCCGCCGAAGCGGCGCTGGTCGATCTTGCCGTCGGGCGTGCGGTTGAACGGCAGGCCCATGTTCTCGAGGTCGATGACGGCGTCGATCGCCTCCTTGGCGAGGATCTCGGCCGCGTCCTGGTCGACGAGGTAGTCGCCGCCCTTGACGGTGTCGAACGTGTGCCACTCCCACGAGTCCTCCTCGACGTTCGCGAGCGCCGCGGCCATGCCGCCCTGCGCCGCGCCCGTGTGGGATCGCGTGGGGTAGATCTTGGTGATGACGGCGGTGTTCGCGCCGGGGCCGGCCTCGATCGCCGCTCGCATGCCGGCGCCGCCGGCGCCGACGATCACGACGTCGTGCTGGTGGTAGTAGACGCCGTCCTTGAGCTCTGCGTCAGGGTACGCGGTGGATGCCATGAGTCAGTGAGATCTTTCCGTCGTCAAGCGGCCTGGCAGGCGTCCCAGAGCGTGCTGGATTCGGTGACGCCGAGGCAGGGGTCGAAGGTGAACACGACGAGCGTGCCGAGCAGGATCATGAGGGCCGCGACGATGCCGATGACCCAGACGAGCGTGGCGCGCGCCTTGGGGCCGCGCACGTAGTCGTTGACGATCGTGCGCATGCCGTTGGCGCCGTGGATGAACGCCAGCCAGAGCATGAGGACGTCCCACCACTGCCAGAACGGGTTGGCGAGCTTGCCCGCGACGAACGCGAAGTCGAGCGCGCTGATGCCGTCGCCGACCATGAGGTTGACGAAGAGGTGGCCGAAGATCAGGACGATCAGCAGCACGCCCGAGGCGCGCATGTACAGCCAGCCCCACTTCTCGAAGTTGGAGCCCTTGCGGCGCTGCGGCGTGCGCGGCGCGGCGATGGTCTGCGCGGTCATCAGTGCCCACCTCCGATGTGCGAGAGGACGTTCGGGATGTGGCGGGCGCTGAAGCCGATCATCGTGACAACCCAGATGCCGAGGACGCCCCAGAAGAGCTGGCGCTGGTACTTCGCGCCCTTCGACCAGAAGTCGATGAGGATCACGCGGAGGCCGTTGAACGCGTGGTACGCGATGCCGGCCACGAGCACGACCTCGCCGAAGCCCATGATCGGGTTCTTGTACGTGCCGATGACGGCGTCGTACGCCTCTGGTGAGACGCGGATGAGCGCCGTGTCGAGCACGTGCACGAGAAGGAAGAAGAAGATGGCGACGCCGGTGATGCGGTGGAGAACCCAGGACCACATGCCCTCACGGCCGCGGTAGAGGGTGCCACGCGGAACCTTCGACGTGGTCTGCGACACATCGGGTGTCTGTCGCGCGGGTGCGGACACGATCGTCCTCTCTGATCGATGATGGTGCTGCCGGCGTCGCTGCTGGTGCGCTCACCGGGCCTTCGGTCAGGATACTCTCGGCGAACTCATCATTCGATGAAGGGGACCCTAAGTATCTCGACGTCGAGATAGATTCCCTGGTCGCGCCGCACGCCGCGCCCGTCGTCGGCGCGTTCCGGCGGGAGCGTCGCCCGTCGGATACCGTTGACGGCATGTCTGAGCCCATCGACGACTTCTTCGCCGTGATCCCCGCTGGCGGAATCGGATCCCGCCTCTGGCCGCTCTCGCGCGCCGAGTCGCCGAAGTTCCTGCACGACCTCACGGGATCGGGCGTGTCGCTGCTCCGCACGACGTGGGATCGCCTGCTGCCGCTCGCGAGCGCCGACCGCATCGCGGTCGTCACGGGCGCCGCGCACGGCCCCAAGGTCGAGGAGGAGCTGCCCGACGTCGATCTCGACAACGTCTTCATGGAGCGCGACCCGCGCGACTCGGCCGCCGCGATCGGGCTCGCCGCGGCCGTGCTGCACCGCCGCGACCCCGAGGTGATCATCGGCTCGTTCGCGGCCGACCACGTCATCAAGCGCCAGCGCGTGTTCGAGTTCACGGTGCGCCAGGCCGTCGCGGCCGCGCGCGAGGGCTACATCGCGACGATCGGCATCCAGCCGTCCGAGCCTGCCGTCGGCTTCGGGTACATCAAGACGGGCGAGGAGCTCGTCATCGACGATGCGCCGCTCGCGGCGCTCGTGGAGCGCTTCGTCGAGAAGCCCGACCTCGCGACGGCCCGCGAGTACTTCGCCGACCGCTCGTACCTCTGGAACGCGGGCATGTTCATCTCGCGCGCCGACGTGCTGCTCGACGAGCTCGCGGCCAACGAGCCCGCACTGCACGCGGGCCTCGTCGAGATCGCAGAGGCGTGGGACACCGACGAGCGCGAGGCCGTGCTGGATCGGGTGTGGCCGGGCCTCAAGAAGATCGCGATCGACTACGCGGTCGCCGAGCCGGCGGCAGAGAAGGGGCGCCTCGCCGTCATCCCCGGGCAGTTCGACTGGGACGACGTCGGCGACTTCGCGAGCCTCTGGACGCTCGTGGGCGACGGGCGCCGCGACGGCGTCACGGTGCTGGGCGACAACCCCGACGTGCTGGACGACGACGCCTCGGCGCTCGTGGTCTCGCAGACCGACCGCGTCATCGCGATGATCGGCGTCGAGAACCTCATCGTCGTCGACACCCCGGACGCGCTCCTCGTCACGACGAGCGAGCACGCGCAGCGCGTCAAGCAGACCGTCACGTC
>JAJUIM010000214.1 GCA_029267645.1 Microbacterium sp. | reverse complement strand
TTGCCGAACATCATCACGATCATGGCGTCGTTCTTCCCGTCCGACCTCCAGAACGTCAATCAGCTCTTCACGGCGAACGAGTACTACAACTTCGTCTTCCGCACGCTGCTCATCATCGGCATCGGGTTCGTGACCCCCGTCGTCGTCGTCGCGCTCAACCTGCTCGACGTCGTGCGCGGCAAGCAGGTCGTGAAGGCCTGGCGCTGGGTGCTGATCCTCTGCCTCGTGTTCGGCATGTTCGCCTCGCCGCCCGCCGACATGGTGACGATGTTCCTCGTCGCGGGCATCATGTTCGTGCTCTACATGCTCGCGGCGTGCGTGTGCCTGCTGTTTGACTGGCGCAAGAAGAAGCGCAACCCCGAGCTGTTCGTCGAGTACACCTGACCGGCGCGCGGGCGTGATGGGATGGACACCATGGAACCGACGCCCGCCGAACGATACGCCGAGGCCCGCCGCACGCGCGAGCATCCCGTGACGGCCGAGTTCGCCGACCGGCAGCGGTTCGAGCTCGATCCGTTCCAGGTCGAGGGGTGCCGGGCGCTCGAAGACGGATCCAGCGTGCTCGTGGCCGCGCCGACGGGCGCGGGGAAGACGATCGTGGGCGAGTTCGCGATCCACCTCGCGATGCGCACGCCTGGCGACAAGGCGTTCTACACGACGCCGATGAAGGCGCTGTCGAACCAGAAGTTCCGCGAGCTGCAGGACGTCTACGGCGCCGACGAGGTCGGGCTGCTGACGGGCGACACGAACATCAACTCGCACGCCCGCGTCGTCGTCATGACGACCGAGGTGCTGCGCAACATGATCTACGCGCGCTCGAGCGCCCTCGACGGCCTGCGGTACGTCGTGATGGACGAGGTGCACTACCTCGCCGATCGCTTCCGCGGCGCCGTCTGGGAAGAGGTCATCATCCACCTGCCCGACAGCGTGCGCCTCGTGGCGCTGTCGGCGACCGTGTCGAACGCCGAGGAGTTCGGCGACTGGATCGGCACGGTGCGCGGCGACACCGAGGTCATCGTCTCCGAGACGCGCCCCGTGCCGCTCGAGCAGCACGTGCTCGCGCGCGGCGAGCTGCTGCCGCTGTTCGACGAGCGCGGTGGATCCGCGGGCGCCGAGGTGAACCGCGAGCTACTGCGGCTCGGCCGCGGGTTCGTGGGAGGGTCGTCGGGCGGCGGGCCGCGCGGGCGCAGGGGGAGAGGATCCCGCCCGCCCCAGCGCCCGCAGCGCGCGGGGCGCCTCGACAGGGCCCAGGCGATCGAGCTGCTCGAGCGGCAGCATTTGCTGCCGGCGATCTTCTTCATCTTCAGCCGCGTCGGCTGCGACCAGGCCGTGCTGCAGGTGCGCCGGGCGGGGATCCGCCTGACGAGCCGCGAGGAGCGGGAGCAGATCCGCGAGATCGTCCGTCAGCGCACGGCGGCGCTGCAGGACGAGGATCTCGGCGTGCTCGGCTTCTACGAGTGGGCCGACAACCTCGAGCGCGGCATCGCGGCGCACCACGCGGGCCTGCTGCCGGCGTTCAAGGAGGTCGTCGAGGAGCTGTTCCAGCGCAAGCTCGTGAAGGTCGTGTTCGCGACCGAGACGCTCGCGCTCGGCATCAACATGCCCGCGCGCACGGTCGTGCTCGAGAAGCTCGAGAAGTTCAACGGCGAGGCCCGCGTGCCGATCACGTCGGGGGAGTACACGCAGCTCACGGGCCGGGCCGGCCGGCGGGGCATCGACGTCGAGGGGCACGCGGTCGTGCACTGGAGCGACGGCCTCGATCCGCACGCCGTGGCCTCGCTCGCCTCTCGCCGCACGTATCCGCTCAACTCGTCGTTCCGGCCGACGTACAACATGGCGGTCAACCTCATCGACCAGTTCGGCCGCGACGCGGCGCGAGAGATCCTCGAGTCGTCGTTCGCGCAGTTCCAGGCCGACCGGGCGGTCGTGGGCCTCGCGCGCGAGGTGCGCAGGGCCGAGGAGTCGCTCGAGGGCTACCTGCAGGCGATGCAGTGCCACCTCGGCGATTTCGCCGAGTACGCGGGCATCCGTCGCGAGCTGAACGATCTCGAGAAGAAGGCGCGCAGGGATCGCGAGGCGTCGAAGGCCAGGCAGGAGCAGCGCCGCCAGAAGATGGCGAACCTCAAGAAGCAGCTGCAGCGCCACCCCTGCCACCAGTGCGACCAGCGCGAGCAGCACGCGCGCTGGGGCGAGCGGTACTACAAGCTCAAGCGCCAGACCGACAAGCAGCGGCGGCAGATCGAATCGCGCACGGGCACGGTCGCGCGCCAGTTCGACCGCATCGTCGACGTCCTCGTCGCGCTCGACTACGTCGGGATCGACGGCGAGGCGGCGGCGCTCACCGACGCCGGCCGCACGATGAAGCGGATCTACGGCGACCGCGACCTGCTCGTCGCCGAGTCGCTGCGGCGCGGCCTGTGGGATCGCCTCGACGCCGCATCGCTCGCGGCCCTCGCGTGCACGCTCGTGTATGAGCCGCGCCGGGGCGAACAGGGCGGTGACTTCGGGCTGCCGCGCGGCGCGTTCCGCGAGGCGCTCGACCAGACCGAGCGCCTGTGGGCCGACCTCGACGACCTCGAGCAGGATCACCGCCTGCCGGGCACGGCGCCGCTCGCGCCCGGTCTCGCACAGGCGATGCACGCGTGGGCGCGAGGGGGCCTGCTCGACAGCGTGCTCGGATCCGCCGACATGGCCGCGGGCGACTTCGTGCGCTGGGCGAAGCAGACGATCGACCTGCTCGACCAGATCTCGCTCGTGGCCGACGGCGAGCTCGCGCGCACGGCTCGCCGCGCTCTCGAGGCCGTGCGCCGCGGCATCGTCGCCTACTCGGGCGTCTGATCCGCGCTCACGCGGGCGTCACGGTGACGATCGCGTGCTTGAACTCGGGCATGCCGCTCACGGGGTCGGTCTCAGCGCTCGTCAGCAGGTTCGCGCTCTCGTCGCCCGCGAAGTGGAACGGCAGGAAGACCGTGTCGGGGCGGATCCCCGCGCTGAGCCGCGCCTCGGCGACGACGGCGCCGCGGGCGCTCTCGACGCGCACGCGCGCGCCGTCCGCGATGCCGCGATCGCCCGCAGTGACGGCGTGGATCTCGAGCCGCGGGTGCGGGCTGCGGTCGTTGAGCGACGGCACGCGCCTCGTCTGCGCCCCCGACTGATAGTGCTCGAGCAGCCGCCCCGTCACGAGGCTCAGCTCGTTCGCGCGCGGTGAGGCGGCGCGGGGACGCACGGCGACGAGGCGCGCGCGGCCGTCGGGGTGCGCGAACCGATCGAGGAAGAGCCGCGGCGTGCCGGAGGATCCGGCGGGGAACGGCCAGTGAGCGACGAGCCCGTCGTCGAGCGCGGCGTGCGAGAGGCCCGAGTAGTCGCTCACGCCGCCCTCCGAGGCGCGTGCGAGCTCGTCGAAGACGCGTGCGGGGTCGTCCGACCAGGAGCCCGGCGCGTCGAGGCGGCGCGCGAGCTCGGCGAGGATCCAGAGCTCGTCGCGCGCGCCGGGCGGGGGAGCGATCGCAGCGCGGCGCCGGATCACGCGCCCCTCGAGGTTCGTCATCGTGCCCTCCTCCTCGGCCCACTGCAGCACGGGCAGCACGACGTCGGCGAGCGCGGCGGTCTCGGAGAGGAAGAAGTCGCAGACGACGAGCGTCTCGAGGCGCCCGAGCGCGGCGCGCGCCCGCGCGACGTCGGGGGCAGAGACGGCGATGTTCGATCCGTGCACGAGCAGCATGCGCACGCCGCCCGGCTCGCCGCACGACGCGAGCAGCTCGACGGCAGGCACGCCGGGGCCGGGCAGGTCGTCGGGATCCACGCCCCACACGCGCGCGACGTGGGCGCGGGCGGCCGGATCCGTGATCTTCCTCGCCCCCGGCAGCTGGTCGCACTTCTGCCCGTG
>JAJUIM010000182.1 GCA_029267645.1 Microbacterium sp. | reverse complement strand
TGGGAAATCTGTGGGAAACTTCTCGGCATGAACTCTGCACGCCCCGCCCGCATGGTCGACGTCGCGGCGCTCGCGGGCGTCTCGACGAGCGCGGTGTCGAAGGCGCTCAACGGCACGGGGCGGATCTCGGAGGAGACACGCGCGCGGATCCGCGCCGCCGCCGACCAGCTCGGCTTCGTTCCGCACGCCGGCGCGCGCTCGCTGCACGCGCAGCGCACGTTCACGGTCGGGCTGCTGAGCACCGACAGCGCAGGCCGCTTCTCGCTGCCCGTCGTGCTCGGCGCCGAGAACGCCCTGCTCGCGGGCCGCATCTCGGCGCTGCTCGCGACCGCTCGCCATGATCCCGTGCGCGAGCGGCACCACATCCAGGCGCTCGTGGGGCGCCGCGTCGACGGCATCATCGTCACGGGTCGCAGCACCGAGCCGCGCCCGCCCATCGAGGCGCCCGTGCCCGTCGTCTACGCGTTCGCGCCGTCGGAGGATCCGCGCGACGTGTCCATCGTGCCCGACGACGACGCGGGCATGACGGCGATCGTCGAGCACCTGCGCGGTCTCGGGCGGCGCCGCCTCGCGTACGTGGGCGGTCGAGAGGGGCATCCGTCGTCGGGCGCGCGCCTCGCATCGGCGCGGCGTGCGGCTGAGGAGCGGGGGATGGCGATCGTCGGCGTGCCGCGGAACGGCGAGTGGAGCGAGCGGTGGGGCCGCCACGCGGTCGACCTGCTCGCGGCCGACGGCGATCTGGATCCGGGCGGCGCCGACGCGATCGTGTTCGCGTCGGATCAGCTCGCGCGCGGCGGCGCGGACCGGCTGCGCGAGCTGGGGATCCGCGTGCCCGACGACGTCGCCGTGACGGGCTACGACGACTGGCAGGTCATGTCGCTCGCGAGCAGGCCGCCGCTCACGACCGTCGACATGCGTCTCGAGGAGCTCGGCACCCGCGCGGCTGAGCTGCTGCTGCGGCTCGTCGAGGGGGATCGCCAGGAGGGCGTCGAGCTCCACGCGCCCCTGCTCATCGCCCGCGAGTCGACGCTGGGCGTCTGAGGCTGTTCGTTCAGGCGGGCGTCGGCTAGACTGTTCAGGTTGTCTGCGCGCGCCCGCATCGCGGCCGCGCCGGACGACGTGCAACACACCCTCCTGATGCCCGGAGATACCGGGTATCCGTTCGAGTCCGAAGGAGGTGGGAAAGTGACGCACAAGCACCAGTACGAGATGATGGTGATCATCCGGCCCGAGGTGGACGAGCGCCAGGTTCCCGCGTACCTCGACAAGTACCTCAAGGTCATCACTGACGCCGAGGGCACGATCGAGAACGTGGACATCTGGGGCAAGCGCAAGTTCGCCTACGAGATTCAGAAGAAGAACGAGGGCATCTACGCCGTCGTCGACTTCACCGCGACGAGCGAGGCGACGCAGGAGCTGGACCGTCAGCTCGGGCTCGCCGACGACGTCATGCGCACCAAGATCCTTCGCGCGGAGGAGGCCATCGCGATGGTCGCTTCCGAGGCCAAGCGTGCCGAGGCGAAGGCCGCTCGCAAGACGGCGGCGAAGGCCTAAGGACATCGCATGGCAGGCGAAACCGTCATCACCGTCGTAGGCAATCTGACCGCCGACCCCGAGCTGCGCTACACGCAGAACGGCGTCCCCGTGGCGAACTTCACGATCGCTTCGACCCCGCGCACGTTCGACCGCGCGTCGGGCGAGTGGAAGGACGGCGAAGCCCTGTTCCTGCGCGCCAGCGTCTGGCGCGAGTTCGCTGAGCACGTCGCGGGTTCGCTGACGAAGGGCATGCGCGTCATCGCGCAGGGCAACCTCCGTCAGCGCAACTACGAGACGCGCGAGGGGGAGCGCCGCACGTCGATCGAACTGGACGTCCAGGAGATCGGCCCGTCGCTCCGCTACGCCACGGCGCAGGTCACGCGCGCGGCCAGCAACGGCAACTTCGGCGGACGGGGCGGCAACAACGCCCCCGGCCAGGTTCCCGCAGGCCAGCAGCGCCCGCAGCAGCAGTCCGACGAGCCCTGGGCGACGCCCGGCTCGACCGGCGCTGACGCGTGGAGCACCCCGGGGTCGTTCTCGGACGACACCCCGTTCTGAAACTCTTTTCTTCGTAAGGACCCAACATGGCTGGAAAGTCGAGCGGCGACCGCCGCAAGCCGCGCAAGGGTGGCAAGAACGCCGCCCCCGCGAAGCACATCCGGGTCGGCGTCATCGATTACAAGGATGTCGCCACCCTTCGCAAGTTCATCTCGGAGCGCGGCAAGATCCGCGCCCGTCGTATCACCGGTGTGTCGGTGCAGGAGCAGCGCCTCATCGCGCGCGCGATCAAGAACGCGCGTGAGATGGCTCTCCTTCCCTACGCTGGCGCCGGCCGGTAAGGAGTACCCATGTCGAAGCTGATTCTCACTCATGAGGTCGACGGCCTGGGCAGTGCCGGAGACGTGATCGAGGTCAAGGACGGGTACGCCCGCAACTACCTCATTCCCCAGGGCTACGCCGTTGCGTGGACCCGCGGCGGACAGAAGCAGGTCGACCAGATCCGCGCCGCCCGCGAGGCGCGCGCGATCGCGACCCACGAAGAGGCCGAGGCGCTCAAGCAGAAGCTCGAGCAGGCTCGCATCAAGGTGTCGGTCAAGGCCGGCGCCGAGGGCCGTCTCTTCGGTTCGATCAAGCCGGCCGACGTCGTCGAGGCCGTCGCGGCCGCCGAGCTCGGTGAGCTCGACAAGCGCCGCGTCACGATCCCGTCGCCGATCAAGGCCGTGGGCGACCACGAGGCCCTCGTTCGTCTCCACGACGAGGTCACCGCGGTGCTCAGCCTGCAGGTCGTCGCGCTGAAGAAGTAACTCCTTCTGCGCTCGAACCGGCGTCGTCCCCTCGCGGGGCGACGCCGGTTCGCGTTCTCGGGCGACAACGCTGTGATTCCTCCACATGTTCAGCGCGGTGTTCAACCTTCAAGAGGCGGTTGAACTGGATCCTTCATCCACAGGGTGTGGATTCGAAAAATGCCTGGTCGTAGAGATTTCCTCCGCGACAGTATGTCGCGTTCCCCACAGTTTTCCACACCCTGTTCCCACAGCCCGTGCGGCGTTTTACCCAGACCTATCCACAGAGTTATCCACAGGCCGTTTGTGAGTGTCAGCCCTCGCTCGTAGGGTGAGCTTTTCGGAGAGGAGAGACCGTGTCGATGAACGACGTCGTCGCCGAGCCGTTCGAGGGATCCCGTGAGCGAGAGCGCACGCCCCCGCACGATCTGCTCAGCGAGCAGTCGACCCTCGGCGGCATGCTCCTGTCGAAGGACGCGGTCGCCGACGTCGTCGAGACGCTCCGCGGATCTGACTTCTACATCCCGAAGCACGAGATCATCTTCGACGCGATCCTCTCGCTGTATTCGCACGGCGAGCCGACCGACGTCATCACGGTCACCGACGAGCTGATGAAGTCGGGCGACCTGCAGCGTGCGGGCGGCGTCGACTACCTGCACTCGCTCACGTCGATCGTGCCGACCGCCGCGAACGCCGGCTACTACGCGTCGATCGTGCAGGAGCGCGCGCTGCTGCGCCGCCTCGTCGACGCGGGCACGCGCATCGTGCAGATGGGCTACAACGGCGAGGGCGAGGCGGTCGAGCTCGTCAACCAGGCCCAGGCCGAGGTGTACGCCGTCACGGGGCAGGAGCAGTCGGAGGACTACGTGCCCCTCGAGGTCGCGATCGGCGCGGCCGTCGAGGAGATCGAGACGGCCAAGGGCCGCGACGGCGAGATGACGGGCGTGCCGACGGGCTTCTCCGAGCTCGACGAGCTCACGAACGGCCTGCACGCCGGCCAGATGATCGTCGTCGCCGCTCGCCCCGCGATGGGCAAGTCGACGCTCGCGCTCGATTTCGCGCGCGCGTCGGCCATCAAGCACAACCAGCCCGCGATCTTCTTCTCGCTCGAGATGGGCAAGACCGAGATCGCGATGCGCCTGCTGAGCGCCGAGGGGCAGATCCCCCTCCAGAAGCTGCGCAAGGGAGACCTCGACTCGCGCGACTGGACGACGCTCGCCTCGACGCGCGGCCGCATCAACGACGCGCCCCTCTACGTCGACGACAGCCCCAACATGACGCTCGTCGAGATCCGCGCGAAGTGCCGGCGCCTGAAGCAGCGGGTCGGCCTCAAGATGATCATCATCGACTACCTGCAGCTCATGACGAGCGGCAAGCGCGTCGAGTCGCGCCAGCAGGAGGTCTCGGAGTTCTCGCGCGCGCTCAAGCTCATGGCCAAGGAGCTGCAGGTGCCCGTCATCGCGCTGTCGCAGCTGAACCGCGGTCCCGAGCAGCGCCAGGACAAGCGGCCCATGGTGAGCGACCTGCGCGAGTCGGGCTCGATCGAGCAGGACGCCGACATGGTGATCCTCCTGCACCGCGACGAGGTGTACGACAAGCAGACCCGCCCCGGCGAGGCCGACCTCATCGTGGCGAAGCACCGCAACGGCCCCACCGCCGACATCGCCGTGGCCTTCCAAGGCCACTACAGCCGCTTCCACGACATGGTCCACATGGACGGCGGCTT
>JAJUIM010000418.1 GCA_029267645.1 Microbacterium sp. | reverse complement strand
CGCCCTCATCGGAGGATCCACTGTCGGGTTCGTCGGCAGGCTCCTCGCCCGCGCACACCGACAGGCGCACGGTCGAGTGCACGGGCACGTCGCCCGCCGCCGGCTCCTGCGCGATGACGGTGGGCGTCGACTCCGCCGGACAGTTGTCGTCCTCCTGCACGTCGACCGTGAGCCCCTGGCCCTCGAGCTCGGCCGTCGCGGCATCGAGGGCGAAGCCCTTGAGGTCGTCGATCGTCACGCGGCCGGTGGCCACCGTGAGGTCGACCATGGAGCCCTGCAGGACCTCCTCGCCGGCCTCGATCTCGTCGCCGTTCACCTCGGCGCGCAGCACGGTGCCGCGCTCGCTGCCGGCGTCGTTCACGGGCAGGATCCGCCCGAGGTGCAGGCCCTCGACGCCGTCGAGCGCCTGGCGCGCAGCGTCCTCCGTGCCGCCGACGAGCTCGGGGATCGTCGCCATGAGCGGCCCCTCCGACACGACGAGCGACACGGTCGAGCCCACCGCGACGGACGTGCCGGCAGTCGGATCCGTGCGGATCACGTTGCCCTCGGCGACCGTGTCGCTCGGTTCGGTCGTCGGATCGACCGTGAGGCCCGCCCGCTCGAGCTCGGCGGTCGCCGCGTCCTGCGTCCAGCCCTCGACCGACGCGACATCGGCCGTGTCGGCGGCGCGCAGGTCGAGGGGATCGGTGCGGACGACCCAGAAGCCGACCGCGACGATGAGCGCGATGAGCAGGGCGACGGCCGCCCACACCCACGCCACGGGCGGGCCCGACTGCGTGCGCGTCACGCCCGTCTCGGCCGACAGCTGCGCGAGCGTGTGCGCCGTCTCGTTCTGCTTCTGCTGGTTCTCGCCGTAGAGCTCGTCGGTGAGCATCGCGAGCTGGCGCTTGGTGGGCAGCTTGCCGTCGATCGCGGCGTCGAGCTCCTCGCGGAAGGTCGCCGCGTCGGCGAAGCGCTGCGCAGGATCCTTCGCGAGCGCGCGCATGACGACGGGATCGAGCTGCGCGGGGATCCCGTCTGCGACCTGCGACGGCGGCACGGGCGCCTCGCGGACGTGCCGGTAGGCGACCGAGACGGGCGAGTCGCCGACGAACGGCGGGCGCCCCGTCAGCAGCTCGTAGAGCACGACGCCGGTCGAGTAGAGGTCTGCGCGGCCGTCGACCTGCTCGCCCTTGGCCTGCTCGGGCGAGAAGTACGCCGCCGTGCCGAGGATCGTCGTGGTCTCGGCGACCGTCGCCGACGTGTCGCTGACGGCGCGCGCGATGCCGAAGTCCATGACCTTGACCTGGCCGTCGTCGGTGACCATGACGTTGGCCGGCTTGATGTCGCGGTGCACGACGCCCGCGCGGTGCGAGTACTCGAGCGCCTCGAGGATCCCGTCGACGTAGCCCGCCGCGTCGTCGGGTGACAGCGGCCCCTCCGCCGAGATGTCCTTGAGCAGGCGACCGCGCACGAGTTCCATGACGATGAAGGGGGTGTGCGCCGTGCCGCCGGCACCGTCGTCAGCGAGATCTTCGCCAGCGTCGTAGACGCGCACGATCGACGGGTGCGACATGCGGCTCGCGGCCTGCGCCTCGAGCCGGAAGCGCGTGCGGAACGTGTTGTCGCTCGCGAGGTCCTTCCTGAGGATCTTGATCGCGACCGTGCGGCCGAGCGTCAGGTCGTATCCCCGGTACACGCTCGCCATGCCGCCGCGGCCGATGAGCGAATCGACCCGGTAGCGGCCGGAGAGGATGCGCGTCTCCTGAACGGGTGCGCTCACGGCCTGCGTCGGCTCGTCTGACACGTGATCGCCTCCCCCGCGCGAAATCGGACTCGCTTCGACAGACTAACGGAGCGAGCCTGGCGCTTTCGTTCGCGAGCGGTCAGGGCTGGTCGTTCCCCTGGGCCCCGTTGCCGTTCCCCTGG
>JAJUIM010000237.1 GCA_029267645.1 Microbacterium sp. | reverse complement strand
TTCGTCTGCAGCTTGGAGGTGATGGTCGATGCGACGTTCGTCATGTCCTGCCCGTTGACGTAGAGCACCTCGGACTGTCCCTCGTACGTGTCGGCGAGGCCCTCGCATCGCGACTCGAGCCCGACGTGACCCTGCTCCTGGATGACGCAGACGGCACGTTCGGAGCCCTCCTCGTTGAGCTGCTCGCCGACGGCCTGGCCCGCGATGAACTCGTTCTGCCCGAAGTGGGCGAGCACGCCCATGTCGGCGTACTGCTCCTCGCCGGCGTTGATGCTGAAGACCGGGATCCCCGCCTCGACGGCCTTCTGCACCTCGCCCGACATCGCGTCGGCCTTCGCGAGGGTCACGACGATGCCGTCGACGTTCTGATCGACGGCCTGCTGCACGAGCTGCGCCTGGCGGGCGCCGTCGGGGTCGCTGCTGTAGAGCAGCTCGATCCCGTTGCGCTCGGCGGCGGTCTCCGCGCCGCTGCGCACGATGTCCCAGAAGGTGTCCCCGGGCGCCTGGTGCGTGACGAGCGCGACCTTCAGCGGGTCGAGCTCCTCCACGGCGGATCCCTCGCCCTCGGCGCCCGCGGGGCCGCCGCTGCACGAGGCGAGCAGGAGCGCGCCTGCGGTCGCCGCGATCCCGAGCGACGCGCGGACGCGACGGTTGATGCGTGATGTGTTCATGTGTCTCACTCCGTTGTGAATTTGAACGTATGTCATTACAAAGCATGCGCTCTGAGCAGAGGGTACACACCGGTCGTCACGGCGAACAGCCCCGGCTCGATAACGGTTGGCTTACGGCGGATCCCCAGCTCGGCCGGTTTGGCGAGCGGCCGCGCGTGTCGTAAGCTTGATGAAGCCGAAGACCGCCGGTCATCGAAGAACTCGTTCTCCGATCGAAGCACTGCTTGACGCAGGGGCCCGCGCAGGTGTGCTGAACTTCTCCCGGATGGGAACCGAGCTCCGTGCGCTTGCGCCGGAGCTTTTGTCATGTGTGCGGGTTGCGCGGGCGCGGCCGGCACCTCACCACCGTGAGGCGCCTCGTACGTATCAAGGAGTGGCCATGGCGCTGAAGGAAGCATCGGTCGCCGAGCTCACGAACAAGTTCGAGAGCTCGACCGCCGTTCTGCTCACCGAATACCGCGGCCTGACGGTCGGGGAGCTCAAGGAGCTCCGCGACAGCATTCGTCAGGATGCGGAATACGCCGTGGTGAAGAACACGCTGACCAAGATCGCCGCGGGCAACGCGGGGGTCGAGGGACTCGACGACAGCCTCCAGGGCCCGTCGGCGGTCGCTTTCGTGCACGGTGACCCGGTCGCCGTCGCGAAGGGTCTGCGCGCCTTCGCCAAGGCACACCCTCTTCTCGTCATCAAGGGCGGGTACTTCGACGGTGCCCCGCTCTCGGCTGAGGAAGTCAACAAGCTCGCCGACCTCGAGAGCCGCGAGGTTCTCCTGTCGAAGGTCGCCGGCATGATGAAGGCCTCGATGTCGAAGGCCGCGGCCGTCTTCCAGGCTCTGCCCTCGAAGACCGTCCGCACGGTCGAAGCGCTGCGCGAGAAGCAGGAGAACGCGGGCTGACGCCCCCGTTCGCATAACCCCACCTACCTACCTCATACACACAGGAGATACATCATGGCGAAGCTCAGCACCGAAGAGCTGCTCAGCGCGTTCGAGGAGCTCACGCTCATCGAGCTCAGCGAGTTCGTGAAGGCGTTCGAGGAGAAGTTCGACGTCACCGCCGCCGCCCCGGCCGCCGTGGCCGTCGCGGGTGCGCCCGCCGCCGGCGGCGCCGCCGACGCCGAGGACGAGAAGACCGAGTTCGACGTCATCCTCGAGGGTGCCGGCGACAAGAAGATCCAGGTCATCAAGGTCGTGCGCGAGCTCACCTCGCTCGGCCTCGGCGACGCGAAGGGTCTCGTCGACGGCGCGCCCAAGGCGGTTCTCGAGGGCGTCGCGAAGGACGCTGCCGAGGACGCGAAGGCGAAGCTCGAGGAGGCCGGCGCGTCGGTGACGGTCAAGTAATCGAGGGCTGACGCTCTTTTGAGGGCCCGCGGATCCGACAGGATCCGCGGGCCCTTTCTCGTGGCGGGGGATCCGCACGACGCGCCGGACACCGTGCGCGACGGGCCGGGGATGGGGCACACTTCACGAATATGGGCGTAGGGATCGACGACGTCGCGCGGCGGGCCGGGGTGTCGACCGCGACGGTCTCGCGAGCCCTGCGCGGCCTGCCCGAGGTGCGTGAGGAGACGCGCCAGCGCGTGCTTCGCGCCGCGGCCGAGCTGAACTACGCCCCGAGCCCCTCGGCGTCGTCGCTCGCGAGCGGGCGCACCCGCACGATCGGCCTGCTCACGGCGTCGTTCTCGCGGTGGTTCAACCGCAGCGTCGTCGAGGGGGCGGAGCGCACGCTGCGCGCGGCCGGCTTCGACGTGCTGCTGCACGCCTTCGACTTCCTCGCGGACGGCACGCGCGCACCGATCGACATGACGACGCTGCGCCAGCGCGTCGACGGCGTGCTCGTGCTCGGGATCCCGCTGTCGGACGACGAGCGCGAGACGCTCGACCGCCTCGGCGTCCCGGTCGTGTTCGTCGGCACGGGCCCGCCGGATCGCGTGCGCGTGCGCACGGACGACGCGGCGTGCTCGCGCCTTGCGATCGACCACCTCGTGGGGCTCGGGCACACGAGGATCGCGCAGATCGGCGCGGCCCTGCCGCACGACGAGCGGTGGTCGGCCGCGAGCCGTCGGGCCGACGCGGCCGCGCGACGGCTCGAGCGCGCGGGGATCCCCGCGGATCCGTCGCTCGTCGAGCACGGCGACTACACGCAGGCGGGCGGCCGCGAGGCCGCGGCGCGCCTGCTCGAGCGGCACCCCGACCTCACGGCGCTCTACGTCTACTCGGACGAGATGGCGTTCGGCGCGCTCGAGGAGCTGCGCGGGCGCGGGCTGGACGTGCCGGGCGACGTGTCGGTCATCGGCGTCGACGGGCACGAGCTCGGCGACCTCATCGGGCTGACGAGCGTCGTGCAGGACGCCGTCGGGCAGGGCGAATCGGGAGCGACGCTGCTGCTCGAGATGATCACGGGCCAGGCCGTCGCGAGCGACGTGCGGTTCCCCGTCTCGCTCGTCGTGCGGCGGTCGACGGCGGCGGCCCGCGGGCAGGAAGCGCTCTCCGCGGATCGTGACCCAGCCGTAACACCGTAAGCGCTTGCATTCGGCCCGTGACCGCGCTTTGATAGCCGCAGTGGCCGCGGGTCGATCCGCCTGCGGTGGGTTTCAACGTCAGAGAGGACGTCGAGCATGACGACAATCAGCGTGCGACGCGCGAGCGTGGGAATCGTCGGAGGCATCGCGGTGGCGCTGTCGCTCACCGCCTGCGCCGGCGACGACCTCGGCGGAGGCGGCACGGGCGGGGGAGACGGCGGGGACGCCGACTGCTCGGCCTACGAGCAGTACGGCACCTTCGACGGCGAGCAGGTGACGATCTCGTCGACGATCTCCG
>JAJUIM010000183.1 GCA_029267645.1 Microbacterium sp. | reverse complement strand
GTCGGGCCGCATCAGCGTGCTCGTCGCGACCGACGTCGCCGCGCGCGGCATCCACGTCGACGACGTCGACCTCGTCGTGCAGGCCGACGCGCCGGACGAGTACAAGACGTACCTGCACCGCGCGGGCCGCACGGGCCGCGCCGGTCGCGAGGGCCGCGTCGTGACGCTCATCCCGCGCAACCGCCGTCGCCGCATGAGCGAGCTGCTGAAGCGCGCCGAGATCGAGGCGCCGTTCCGCGACGTCGCTCCGGGTGACGCCGTGCTCGACGAGCTCGCCGGCTGACACACGGATCCACGAGGCGCCGCGCGCGGGGAGCACCCGCCGCGGCGCCTCGCGCGTTCGCGGGATCCGCGCGCCGTGCGCCACAATGGGTCGCATGGCGCATACCCCCGTGGATCCCACAGGCCAGCAGATCCGTCTCGCGCGCGGCGAGGTGACCGCGCACATCGCGCAGGTCGGCGCGTCCCTGCGCGGCCTCACCGTGGACGGCGTCTCGATCGTCACGCCGTACCCCGAGGGCGAGCGCACGCCGTTCGGCTCGGGCGTCGTGCTCGTGCCGTGGCCCAACCGGGTGCGCGACGGGCGCTGGGCGCAGACCGACCCGCACGGCCGCGCGTCGGACGAGCAGCTCGCGATCACCGAGCCGAAGCTCGACAACGCGATCCACGGCCTCCTGCGGTACGCGCCCTACGCGATCGAGCAGTCGGAGGGTGCCGCGACCCTGACCGCCACGGTCGTGCCGCAGGCCGGCTACCCGTTCGCGCTCGTGACGCAGGTCGTCTACGAGCTGACCGACGACGGGATCCGTGTGACGCACCGCCTCACGAACGTCGGCGCGCACGCGGCGCCCGCGGGCGTCGGCACGCATCCCTTCTTCCACATCGGCGGCGTCGACACGGAGGACCTGCGCCTCAAGCTGCCCGCCGCGACGTGGTTCGAGACCGATGACCGCCTGCTGCCGACGGCGGAGAAGGCGGTTTCGGGCGACACCGACCTGCGCGCAGGCGCCCGCGTCGGCGACCTCGACCTCGACACGGCGTTCGGCACGCTCTCGCGCGACGCCGACGGCCGCGCCTCGTCGACCCTCGAGGGCCCCGATGGGCAGCTCGTCACGGTGTGGCAGGACGCCGACTTCGACTACCTGCAGGTGTTCACGACCGACGCGTTCCCCGGCCAGTCGCGCGCGATCGCGATCGAGCCCATGACGATGCCGGCCGACGCGCTCAACTCGGGTCAGGGCCTGCGCTGGGTCGAGCCGGGCGAGACGTGGGAGCTCTCGTGGGGAGTCACGTATTCCGGCTGAGCACAGGAACGGCGGCGACAATGGCCGGATGCCCGAGTCGCAGCTGACGCCCGCACGCCGCGCCGCGAGGCGGCGGCGCGTCGAGCGACGGCGCCGCCGGGCGGTCGCGACGGCCACCGCGACGCTGTCGGCCTGCATCATGATCGTCGCGGGCGCCGTCATGACGGCGAACGCGAATGCGCGCGACGCGGATCCGCAGGCGAGCGGATCCGCGCCCGCAGAGGTCGTCGCCGAGACGCCCGAGCCGACGGCCACACCGACACCGACACCGACGCCGACCGCGTCGGACACGCCCGACGACGCCGAGCCGTTCTGCACCGACGAGGTCACCGCCGCGATCGACTCGGGCGATGCCGAGGCGGTCGTCGTGGCGGCGGGCGGGGGCCAGGCGTTCCGCGACGCCGTCGTGGACGGGCGTGCCGACGACTGCATCTCGCTCGGGCATCCCGCCTGGGACTGGGTCGTCGTGAACAAGCAGCGGCCGCTCGACCCGATCGACTACGCGCCCGAGGTCGTCGTGCCGCAGACGTTCAGCCCCATCGGCGCGCACTTCGACGAGGCCGCGGCCCAGGCCCTCGACGCGCTCGTCGTGGGCGCGCGCGACGCGGGCGCCGGCGAGATCGGGCTCGAGAGCGGGTACCGATCGTACGAGACGCAGGTCGAGTCATACAACGCGCAGGTCGTGTTGCGCGGCGGCACTGACGGCGCCGACCGCACCTCGGCGCGCCCCGGCTACAGCGAACACCAGCTGGGGCTCGCGGCCGACCTCGTGGCGTGCGAGGGGCAGCAGTGCGGCACGATCTACGAGTTCGGCGACACGGTGCAGGGCGCGTGGGTCGCCGAGAACGCCTGGCGCTACGGCTGGATCGTGCGCTACGAGTCGGGCACGACCGACATCACGGGGTACGAGCCCGAGCCGTGGCACCTGCGCTACGTGGGCGTCGAGCTCGCGACCGCCTACACGGAGGGCGGCTACTCGACGTACGAGGAGTTCTGGGAGCTGCCCGCGGCGCCCGGCTACGAGTGACGCCTACAGGATCGCGCCCGCGACGAACGCCGCCGCGGTGAGGGCGAGGCCGGTCGCGACGCACCACGTGTCGCGCCGCCGCCACGGCACCTGGTGGCGCTCCGTGCGGGTCTCGTGCGCGCCGAACGCCCGCGCGTCCATCGCGAGCGCGACGCGCTCCGCGTGACGGATCCCGCTCGCGAGCAGCGGCACGAGCAGGCGCGCGGATGCGAGCGGGCCGCGCACGCCGGATCCGCGCACCCGGTGCGCCGCGCGGATCACCGCGAGCTCGAAGCGGAACCGCGGCACGAACCGCAGCGCCGCGAGGGCCGAGTAGCCGATGCGGTAGGGGATCCGCAGCTGCGTCACGAGCGCCCGCACGGTGTCGACGCCCTCGCTCGTGAGCCCCGGGATCAGCGCAAGCGCGAGCAGGGCAGCGAGTCGCAGCCCCGTTGCGATGCCGGCCTCGGGTCCGCTCCACAGCGTGAATCCCCCCGCGAGCACGAGCGCGGTGGCAGGCAGGATCGCCGCGAGCCACAGCGCGAGTCGCCGCGTCGGCCTGGCGCCCGCGATGAGCGCGGCGTACGTGAGCGCGAGGAAGAGCGCGGGCGTGAGCGCGTCGCGTGTGAAGACGAGGCCGATCATGGCGGGCACGACGGCCGCGAGCTTCGCGAGCGGGTTGAGCCGCTCGAGCGCGCGGGGCCGGGGGCGCGCGGGAGGCAGGGGCGGATCCGCGCCCGCGGGCACCTCGATGACGTGCGTCGCGTGGCGGGCGACGAGGCCCTCGTCGTGCGTCACGACGACGATCGTCGTGCCCGCCGCGTGCAGCTCCTCGAGCATCGCGAGCAGGGCGTCGGCGCGGCCGCGATCCTGCCCGTACAGCGGCTCGTCGAGCACGAGCACGCCGCCCGGCCGCATGCCGATGAGCGCCGTGCCGACCGAGAGTCGCCGCTTCTGCCCGCCCGAGAGGCGGAACGGGTGCTGGTCCGCGAGGTCCGACAGCCCGAAGCGCTCGAGCATCTCGTCGACGCGGGCGTCGACCTCCTCGCGCGGCAGCCGGCTGCGGCGCAGGCTGTGGGCGAGCTCGTCGCGCACGGTGTGCGTCACGAACTGGTGCTCGGGGTTCTGGAAGACGAACGCGGCGGGGGCGCGCTCGCGCCACGGGTCGCGGCCGTCGACGCGCACGGATCCGCGCGGGGCGGGGATCACGCCCGCGACGGCCTGCGCGAGGGTCGTCTTGCCCGCGCCGTTCGGGCCCACGATCGCCGTGAAGCCGCCGCGGGGCACGTCGGCCGAGATCCCGCGCAGCACGTCGCGACCGCCGCGCGAGATCGTGAGGTCGCGCACGGTGACGACGGGATCCGCCGCGGCGCGCGCGGGGGAGTCCGTCGCGGCGGGAGCGAGCGCGACGCCGAGCGCCGCGAGTTCGTCGCGCCGGTCGCGCAGCAGCGCGGCCGGCTCGTCGTCGAAGGCGAGGGATCCGTCGCCGTCCAGCACGACCATGCGCGTCGCGATGCGGCTCGCGCGCGCGAGGTCGTGCTCGACGAGCACGAGCGCGCGGTCGCCCGCCGCCGCGACGTCGCCGAGCGCGTCGTACACGTCGCGCACGCCGCACGGATCGAGGTTCGCGGTCGGCTCGTCGAGCACGATGACGGGCGCGTCCATCGCGAGGGCGCACGCGATCGCGAGGCGCTGTCGCCCGCCGCCCGACAGCGCCGCGGGATCCTCCGCGCGGCGACCCCACAGGCCCATGCGCCGCAGCGCGCGCTCCGCGCGGCGCTCGATCTCCGCGACGGGCAGCAGCAGGTTCTCGAGGGCGAAGGCCACCTCGTCGAAGAGCGTTCCCGTCACGACCTGCGCGTCTGGATCCTGGAACACCATCGCGACCGTCTCGCTGAGCCGCGCGGGGGTCGCGGCCGCGGCGTCCTCGCCGCCGACCGTCACGACGCCCTCGAGATCGGCGTCGACGGCGTGCGGGATGAGGCCGTTCATCGTGAGCGCGAGCGTCGACTTCCCGGATCCGCTGGGGCCCGCGACGAGCACGACCTCGCCGGCGCGGACGTCGAGCGACAGATCCCGGATCGCGGGGCGCGGCGCATCCGGGTACGTCACGCGGACGCCGCGCAGCGAGACGAGCGGCTGCGTCACCGGGCGGCTCGGCGGCGGGGGTTCACGCCCGCGCGCTCGAGCGAGCG
>JAJUIM010000211.1 GCA_029267645.1 Microbacterium sp. | reverse complement strand
CGGACATGCCCGGCGCCGCCACCTCGCGCGCGAACACCTCGATGCTGCGGCTGCCGGCCGGATCCGCCCAGTCGAGCGGCACGGGCACCGTGTGCTCGCGCACCGTCAGGCCGCGGAAGCTGTACTGCGTCGTCGTCATGGGTCCATCCTCCCGGATCCGGCGGGGTGGGGCGGTGCGGGATGGATATGCTCAGTGTTCGGCGCACCCCGCGCGCGGCTATGAAACCCACCCGAGGCCAGGGAATTTCCTCGGCCCTCGCGAAGGTCGTAGCCCCGGACGGCCGCCGTCACCCACCAGACGCGATGACGGCGCGCACGGTGCGGGCCACGAGGGCCCGGTCGAGCGGGCGACCCTCGAAGCGGCGGTGCATGGGCCATCCCTCGACGAGGACGTCGAGCACGCGCGCGACGTCCTCGGGGAAGTGCGCCATGAGGCTCTCGCGGCTGCGCACCATCCAGTCGCGGCTGAGGCGGGCGACGGGCTCGCTGTGCTCGGCGTACGCGTACATCTCGAACAGCAGGGTCATCTCGCGCTCGGGCATGTACTCCTCGCCGCAGATGAGATCGACGACCGCACGCTCGGCCTCCTTCCGCGTCGCGGCGAGCGCGACCGACGAGCGGTACAGCGCAGACATGCGATCCGACATGCGCGTGAACGCCTGCGCGATGATGTCGTGCAGCCCGTCGAAGTAGTAGGTGAGCGAGCCGAGCGGCACCTCGGCGCGCTCAGCGATCCTCCGATGCGTCGTCGCGTGCACGCCCCGCTCGGCGATGACGTCGAGGGCGGCGTCGAGGATCCGCTCGCGCCGGTCGGGGTCGTTGGGCACGCGCCTGCTCATGCCCTCAATCTCTCACATGAGAAAGTGTGTACGCTTGTACATGCCCCTGTCGCCGTCGCGAGAGCTCCCCATGTCGCATTCCGTCGCCGCGCGCCGCACCGCGCTCTTCACGCTGTTCTTCCTGCCCGGGCTCGGCATCGCCTCGTGGGTCACGCGCACGCCCGACGTGCGCGACCTCGTCGGCGCGTCGACGGCCGAGATGGGCTTCATCCTGTTCGGCCTGTCGATCGGATCCATGATCGGGATCCTGCTCTCCGGCCCGCTCGTGGCGCGCCTCGGCACGCGCACGATGATCGCGGCGGGGCTCACGAGCGTCGCCGTCGGCGTCGCGGTGGTCGGCGCCGGCGCGCTCGTGGGCGCGGGCCCCCTCGTCGCGCTCGGGCTCGGGCTGTTCGGCCTCGGCATGGGCGGCGCGGAGATCGCGATGAACGTCGACGGCGCCGAGGTCGAGCGCCTCCTCGGGCGCTCGGTCATGCCCATGCTGCACGGCTTCTTCAGCTTCGGCACGGTCGTCGGCGCCATCGCGGGCATGACGCTCACGGCCATCTCGTTCCCCGTGCACCTCCACCTCACGATCGTGGCCGTGCTCGTCGCGATCGCGATCGCGTCCGCGATCCGCTTCCTGCCGCACGGGTTCGCGCGGCGCGAGAAGGGCGCGGCCGACGCCGCCCCGAAGGCGGCCGTCTGGAAGGATCCGAGCCTCCTCCTCGTCGGCACCATCATCCTCGCGCTCGCCCTCGCGGAGGGCACAGCGAACGACTGGCTGCCGCTCGTCATGGTCGACGGCCACGGCTTCGACGCCGCGCTCGGATCCGCGATCTACGCCGTCTTCGCCGCTTCGATGACGATCGGGCGCTTCTTCGGCGGCTGGTTCGTCGACCGCTTCGGCCGCGTCGCGGTGCTCGCGGCCAGTGCGATCCTCGGATCCGTGGGCCTCGCCGTCGTCATCTTCGTCGACAGCCAGGTGGCGGCCGGGCTCGCGGTGATCCTCTGGGGCATCGGCACGTCGCTCGGCTTCCCCGTCGCGATCTCGGCCGCAGGCGATTCGGGACCCGACTCCGCCGCCCGAGTGTCGTTCGCCGCGACGATCGGCTACGTCGCGTTCCTCCTCGGCCCGCCCGCGCTCGGCCTGCTCGGCGAGCACTTCGGCCTGCGCCACGCGCTCATCGCCGTGCTGGTCGTCGTCGCGATCGCGATCTTCCTCGCGCCCGCGGCGCGGAAGCCGGAGGCTGCGCTGGCGGCGTCCGCGACGCACTGACGAGCGATTCTGCCGACAGCGGATCGGCCGCCGGCAGATCCGCGTTGCGCCTAACGTGACAGCATGAACGACCGCCACTCGTACGACATCGATCCTCTCTGGCGCCACCTGGTGGGCGATCTGCTGCGGAGCGCGCGCCTCGAACGCGGCGAGACCCTCGCCGATGTCGCGCGCCGCGCGGGCGTCTCAGTGCAGTACCTGTCGGAGATCGAGCGCGGCAGGAAGGATCCGTCGAGCGAGATGCTGAGCGCGGTCCTCGGCGCGCTGGGCTGGTCGCTGCTCGACCTCGCGTTGGGAGTCGCCGACGACCTCCGCAGCGCGACGGTGCCGCTGTCCCGCGGCGCCGTCGCACTGGCGGCATAGCTCAGCGCTCGGCGACGACGGCATCGACGAGGCCGTAGGCGACCGCAGCCTGAGCGTTCAGCACGCGATCGGTATCGGTGTCGCGGCGCAGGGTCTCGACGTCCTGGCCCGTGTGCGTGTGCAGGATCTGCTCGAGGTCGCCGCGCACGCGCAGCAGTTCGTCAGCGCGGACGATGAGATCAGGGATCGTGCCGCGCCCCTGATCAGCCGGCTGGTGGAGCACGGCGCGCGCGTGCGGCAGCATCGAGCGCTTCCCCGCAGCACCCGCGGCAAGCAGCACTGCACCGACCCCGACGGCCTGACCGACGCAGGTCGTCGCCACATCCGAACGGACGAAGCGCATCGTGTCGTATACACCGAGCGCGGCGGCCGGATCCCCGCCCTCGCAGTTGATGTAGAGCTGGATGTCGCGGTCGTTCGCGGTCGCGTCGAGGTGCAGAAGCTGGGCGGTCAGCGCGTTCGCGACGCCGGCGTCGATCGCGCTGCCCACGTAGATCACGCGCTCGGTGAGCAGGTGCGAATAGACGTCGAGGATCCGCTCGCCGCGGGCATCGCGAGCGACGACGTTCGGAATCGTGTAGGTGCTCATCGGGTGCCCTCCGCCCGGATGCCCGAACGTCGGCGGTCGCGCGGCGAGATGGAGCGGAAATCGTCGACGATCTCATCGATGAAGCCGTAGGCGAGCGCTTCCTCGGCCGTGAACATGTGGTCATGCAGCGAATCCTCGAACACGCGCTCGACGCTCTGCCCCGTGTCATGAGCGACGAGCCCGATCACGGTGTCGCGCACCTGACGCAGATCGTCGGCCTGCAGCGCGACGTCGACGGCAGCGCCGCCGATCCCCGCGGATCCCTGGTGCAACAGCACCTTCGCGTGCGGTAGCGCGCGCCGCTTGCCCGGGGCACCGGCCGAGAGCAGGAACTGTCCCGCGCTGTAGGCCATACCGAGATTGAGCGTCTGGACATCGCACGGCACGAGCCGCATGAGGTCGCGGATCGCCAGCATCGACGGCACGGAACCGCCCGGAGAATGGATCCAGAGGGCGATGTCCGGCGCCGGGTCGGCGGTGGCGAGCTGCACGATCTGGCTCGACAACAGCATGCCGTTGTCGTCGTCGAGCACGCCGTCGAGAACGATGATGCGCTGCTCGAACAGCTCGCGGCGCACGTCCGCGGTGAATTGAGGAGGGCGGGCTTGTTCTGTCATGTCCCCAACCTCCCCGCCCCTCCCCCGCCCAGGATGCGATTCGCCCGTGGGCGGATCCGCCGCCGGCAGACAGAAGACGCCGCCCCGCTCGTGCGGGGCGGCGTCTCCTGTCAGGCGCGGGGCGGGATCACTCCCACTCGATGGTTGCCGGCGGCTTCGACGTGACGTCGAGCGTGACGCGATTGACCTCGGGGACCTCGTTGGTGATGCGGTTCGAGATGCGCGCGAGCACGTCGTACGGCAGGCGGG
>JAJUIM010000049.1 GCA_029267645.1 Microbacterium sp. | reverse complement strand
GGGGCCGCTGTATGCCGTGCTGCAGGAGGAGATCTACGCGGACGGATCGGGTGCGACGCGGTGGGCCGCGCAGCGCGTGCGCGACGAGCTCGGCGGGTTCGAGGCGGCCGATGCGATCGCGCAGGGGCGCCCCATGCCGTTCACGGGCGAGATGTTCTTCCCGTGGCAGTTCGACGAGATCGCCTCGCTGCGCCCGTTCCGCGACGCCGTGCACGCGCTGCACGAGCGCGACGATCACCCCGAGCTGTACGACCGCGCGCAGCTCGCCCGCAACGAGGTCCCCGTCGCCGCGGCGATGTATCACGACGACATGTTCGTGCCGATCGAGTTCGCCGAGGCCACGCGCGACGCCGTGCCGAACATGCACCTGTGGATCACGAACGAGTTCGAGCACGACGGGCTGCGCCAGGATCCGCGCGTCGTGCGCCGCCTCATCGACCGCGTCGTCGAGGAGGGCGGACCCCGCTGATCCGCGTCACCGGACGCGGAGATCTCACGAGATGCGGACGGGATCCTCGGATCCGATCCGCGTCTCGTGAGATCTCTGCGTTTCGTGCGGCAGACGAAAGGCCCGCCCCGGCGAACCGGGGCGGGCCTTGTCGTACGAGACGTCAGTCGTTGCTGTTCATGATCGCGAGCATGCGCAGGATTTCGATGTAGATGAACACGACGGTCGCCATGATGCCGTACGCGGCCATCCAGCCGAGCTTCGCGGGGGCGCCGTTGCGCACGCCGCGCTGCACGGCGTCGAAGTCGAGCACGAGCATGTACGCGCCCATGAGCACGACGAGGACGCCGAGGATGAGGCCGATCGGGATGCCCGCGATGGTCGCCGAACGCAGGCCGAAGGCCATGCCCTCGGGCAGCACGCCGAACATCATGAGACCGACGTTGAGCAGCGAGAAGACGGCGTAGCCGATCATCGCGATGAGGACGATCTTCGTCATCTTCGCCGAGGCGCGGATCTTGCCGCTCGCGAAGAGCGCGAGAGTCGTGCCGATCACGGCGATCGAGGCGAGCGCCGCCTGCATGACGATGCCCGGGTAGAGCAGCTCGAAGAACGCCGAGATGCCGCCGACGAACATGCCCTCGACGACCGCGTACGCGAAGGTGAGCGCGACGGGGGCCGTCTTCTTGAACGCGATGACGAGGCTGATGACGAGGGTGCCGATCGCGCCCACGATCATCGGGATCATGCTGACGGTCGTCACGTTCTCGGTCGACAGCGACCCGCCGAGCGTGATGATCCAGCTGACGACCGTGACGGCGAGCATGACAGCGAAGAGGATCGCGGTCTTGACGACCGTGTCCTCGTACGTCATGCGGCCGGTCTCGCGGGTGCCGGCTGCGGGGGCGGCGTAGAGGCCCTCGATGTGGGCCTGCTCGCCGGCGCTGGGCGCCTGGGGAGCCGTGGGCGTCAGCGGGGTGGCGTACCCGCCCTGCGCGCGCCCAGGCTCCTGCGTGAAGTAGGGGTTGTTGAATCCGGTGCTGGCCATTGCTGCGGTCACACTCCTGATTTATGGGGTCGCGCGTTCGCGCTGTTGTCCCAGCGTAGTGCCGCGACGTTATGTCTGGGCTGTGTTCCTGCGGATCTCTCCGCCTCGTCCTACCCTGTTGCGATGCCCGTCATCATCGGCCACCGCGGCGCCCCCGGATACCGTCCCGAGCACACCCGATCCTCGTACGAGCTCGCGATCGAGCAGGGGGCAGACGCCGTCGAACCCGACGTCGTCGCGACGCGCGACGGCGTGCTCGTCGTGCGGCACGAGAACGAGATCTCGGGCACGACCGACGTCGCCGATCGCCCCGAGTTCGCGCACCTGCGCACGGTGAAGGAGTTCGCGGGCCACACGGTCGAGGGGTGGTTCACTGAGGACTTCACGTGGGCCGAGCTGCAGACGCTCCGCAGCCGCGAGCGGATCCCCGACCTGCGCCCCGACAGCGCGGCGTTCGACGGCGCCGAGCCGATCCTCTCGCTGCCCGACGTGCTCGACATCGCGCGGGCGGGCGCCGTGGGCGTCGTGATCGAGATCAAGCGCGCGCCGTACTTCGCCTCGATCGGCATCGACCTCGCCGAGCTCGTCGCGCGCGACGTGCGCGCGGCGGGGTGGCAGGGGGAGGGGGCGCCCGGCGCGCTCATCGTCGAGTCGTTCGAGGAGCAGGCCCTGCGCGGCGTGCGCGAGCGGGGGATCGACGCGAGGTACGTGTACCTCGTCGAGCGCAAGGGCACGGCCGTCGACCTGCTGCTCGAGCGGGGGAGCGAGGCTCCGAGCTACTCGGATCAGCTCGCCGACATCCCCGCGCTCGCCGACCGCGTCGACGGGATCAGCGTGCACAAGCACCTGCTCGTCGCGAAGGACGAGCCGCCCGCGTTCGCCGGCCGCGCGCTCGAGGCGGGGCTCGACCTGTTCACGTGGACGTGCCGGCCCGAGAACGCGTTCCTCGAGAAGCGGTTCCGGCTGCTGGGCGGATCCGCCGCCCGCGGCGACTGGCGCGCCGAATGGGCGCTGCTCGCGCAGATCGGGGTGACCGGCGTGTTCGCCGATCACCCCGATCTCGCGCGCGAGGCGTTCTGAGCTCGCGCTACTTCTTGTCGTCCCACAGGTGGGCGACGGCGCCGGCGGGGCCGGGCTGGCCGGGGCCGAGCAGCAGCGACTGGCGCATGTGCTCCTCGGCCGCCGCCGCGTCGTCGCGCTCGATCGCGTCGGCGAGGGCATCGAAGTCGGCCTTGAGCTCGGCGGGATCCTTCACGAGCGGGAACGTGCCGCGCAGATTGCGCGTGAGCTGCAGGCCCGCGTCGGCGAGCGTCGACGAGAACAGCGGGTTGTGGCTGTGCTCGGCGAGGAAGGTGCCGAACGCCATGGTCGCCGCGTAGGCCGCCTCGGGGTCGCGCACGGCCTCGGTGCCGATCTTGCGCGCGAGCTTCGCTGCCTTCGCGCGGTCGCCCTCGTCGAGGCGCGGCACGGCGAAGCGCAGGCCGATGCCGAGCAGATAGCCGATGAACTCGATCGACTGGCCGGGCATCTCGGGCGTGACATCGGTCACGCGCGTGAAGCGGCTGGCGACCATCTGGATCAGGCCCTGCCGTTCGAGGCGCTGCAGCGCCTCGCGCACGGGCATGCGGGAGACGCCCAGCTGCTCGGCGAGGTCACCGTCGCGGACCCTCTGCCCCGGCGCGAGCGTGCCGTCGACGACGGCCTCGCACAGGCGGTCGTAGACGATGTCAGCAAGGCGCTTGGGCTGCTGGTCGATGTCGGTGTTTCGTAGTTCCAAGAGAGACTCCCGGGTCGATGGTTATCAAAATGATACGTGCGACAAGAGCGCGCGCTGACAGCGGCGACCGGGATTCTGATCCGCGCCATATTCGAATGTCAGTGCTCTCCCATAAACTCGGTCGGGCCATGCCTGATGCCGCTTCCCCCTCCTCCGTCGTCCCCTCCGGCCGCGATCCCCTGCTCGACGGGCTCAACCCGCAGCAGCGCGAGGCCGTCGAATACCGCGGCCCGGCGCTGCTGATCGTCGCGGGAGCGGGGTCGGGTAAGACCCGCGTGCTGACGCACCGCGTCGCCTCGCTGCTGCGCTCGCGCGAGGCGTGGCCGAGCCAGATCCTCGCGATCACGTTCACGAACAAGGCGGCGGGCGAGATGCGTGAGCGCGTCGAGCAGCTCGTGGGCGAGCAGGCGAAGGGCATGTGGATCTCGACGTTCCACTCGGCGTGCGTGCGCATCCTGCGCCGCGAGGCCGACCAGTTCGGGTTCACGAAGGCGTTCACGATCTACGACTCGGGCGACGTGCGCGCGCTGCTCAAGCGCCTCGTGAAGGACCACGAGGGCGATGCGTACGGCCTCACGCCGGCCGCGACGCAGTCGCGCATCTCGAAGCTCAAGAACGAGCTGCAGGACGCCGACGAGTACGCGCGCCAGGCCAACATGTCCGATCCGGCCGAGCGCGTCTTCGTCGAGATCTTCCAGGACTACGCGCGTCAGCTGCGCAAGGCCAACGCCTTCGACTTCGATGACCTGCTCGCGCAGACCGTCTACCTCTTCCGCGCGTTCCCGCAGGTCGCCGACACTTACCGGCGCCGGTTCCGCCACATCCTCGTCGACGAGTACCAGGACACGAACCACGCGCAGTACCAGCTGATCCGCGAGCTCACGAAGCCCGTGCAGGGCGAGAGCATGGACGTCGGCGACGGCATGATCGCGCTCATGCCGCAGGATCCCGCGGGCGACGCCGCGTCGCTCACGGTCGTCGGCGACTCCGACCAGTCGATCTACGCGTTCCGCGGGGCCGACATCCGCAACATCACCGAGTTCGAGCGCGACTTCCCGGGCGCGAAGGTCGTGCTGCTCGAGCAGAACTACCGGTCGAGCCAGAACATCCTCGACGCCGCCAACGCCGTCATCCGCAACAACTTCGACCGCAAGGACAAGAAGCTCTGGACCGACCAGGGCGAGGGCGAGCGGGTCACGGGGTTCACCGGCTACTCGCAGCACGACGAGGCGCAGTTCGTCGCCGATGAGATCGACCAGCTGCGGCGTCAGGGCGTCGACTACAGCGAGATGGCGGTGTTCTATCGCACCAATTCGCAGTCGCGCGCGCTTGAGGAGATCTTCATCCGCTCGGCGATCCCGTACCGCATCATGGGCGGCACGAAGTTCTACGACCGCGCCGAGATCAAGGACGCCCTGGCGTACCTCGTCGCGGTCGTGAACCCCGCCGACGAGATGGCCGTGCGGCGCATCCTCAACAAGCCCAAGCGCGGCATCGGCGCCGTGACCGAGACGAACATCGCCTCGTTCGCGGCCGACAACGACCTCACGTTCCGCGAGGCGATCGGCCACGCCGCCGAGATCGGCCTCGGCCCCAAGCTGCAGAAGGCGCTCGCGCACCTCGACGCCGTGCTGCGCGAGGCGCAGGAGATCCTGCTGCCGTCGTCGGGGGAGCAGGCGCCGCCGAGCTCGGTCGCCGAGGGGCTGCAGGTGCTGCTGAACAAGTCGGGCTACCTCGACACGCTGCGGCAGTCGCAGGATCCGCAGGACGAGGCTCGAGTCGAGAACCTCGACGAGCTCGTGGCCGTCACGCGCGAGTTCGCGCGCAACAACCCCGAGGGCACGATCATCGACTTCCTCACCGAGGTCGCGCTCGTCGCCGACAGCGACGACCTCGACGACGCGTCGGGCACCGTCTCGCTCATGACGCTGCACACGGCCAAGGGCCTCGAGTTCGACACGGTCTTCCTCACGGGCGTCGAGGAGGATCTCATCCCGCACCGCATCTCGGCGGGCGAGCCGGGCGGGCCGCAGGAGGAGCGCCGGCTGTTCTACGTCGGCATCACCCGCGCCCGCAAGCGCCTGTATCTGTCGCTCGCCATGACGCGCGCGCAGTTTGGCGAGGTCTCGGTCGCGATGCCGAGCCGGTTCCTGCAGGAGATCCCCGCCGATCTCATCGACTGGCGCCAGTCGCCGGGCGACGTCAACTCGCGCGGCGGCACGCAGTCGCGCGCGCTCAACGCGACGCGGCCGCGCGAGAACCGCTGGGGCGTGCGCCCCCTCGAGCGCAAGACCTCGACGTCGGCCTCGCTCGCCGAGTTCTCGAACCGCGTCACAGGCAAGGTGCGCGACAACGGCGACCTCGAGCTCGCCCCCGGCGACCGCATCCGTCACGACGACTTCGGCGAGGGCACGGTCGACGCCGTGACGGGGCAGGGCGCCAAGCGCATCGCGCACGTGCGCTTCGAGCAGGCGGGTGCCAAGAAGCTGCTCATCAAGGTCGCGCCGATCGAGAAGATCTGAGCGGGCGGCCGATCCGCCTCGGGGCGCGACGCGCGCCGACGTCGCCCGTAGGCTGGGCGCATGGGTCTTTTCTCGCGTAAGAAGAAGTCCGACGGGTCGGGGGACGAGGCGGCCGCGCCGCAGCGGGACGAGCCCGCGGTGCCCGAGGCCGACGAGGCGGCGCCCGAGACGACGGATCCGGGCGCGCCGGGCGTGAACATCTCGTTCTCGGCGTTCCGCGGCGTCGGCGCGCAGTCGGGCCCCGAGGTCGCGTCGCCCGAGGAGCAGAAGGCCCAGCGCGAGAACCAGGCGCGGCAGGCCGCTGCTGAGGGCCCGCACGCCTTCACGCGCCCCGCCGAGGAGCAGTCCGCGCCCGACGGCGGGCGCCCCGTGCCGCCGCGCGAGCTGCCGCTCGCGCCGGCCGCCCCGCCGAACGACCTCGAGACCGTCAAGGGCCTGCGCGACAACGCGCTCGTGCGCGACGCGCTCTCGGCGCTGCCCGAGAAGCCGACCCCGCAGCAGCTGCTCGGCGTTGCGCGCCAGGTGCTGCAGGGCCACCTCTTCCTGCGCGTCGCGGGCGACGTGCGCGAGCAGATGAATGAGGACGGCAAGGCGACGCTGCAGTTCGGCGTCGCGAAGAGCGGCGACAAGAGCTACATGCTCGTGTTCAGCTCGGGCCGCAGCCTCGCCGAGGCCGTGAAGGCCGACGGCAACACGAAGACCTCGGCCGTCGCCCAGCCGGTGCCGCAGATCCTCGCGCACATGCTCGACAACGGCTTCGACGGCCTCATCATCGACAACGCGTCGGGCCAGCGCCGCATCGTGCTGCCGCGCGAGGTCCTCGAGCGGGCGCACGGACAGGGGGATCCGACGCTGCGCGTGAAGTCGGCGCTCGCCCAGCCGCGCGAGGCCGACACGCCGAAGAAGGTCGCCGCGATCCTGGCCGAGCGCCCGCCGCTGTGGGTCGCCGCGGGCCCGTCGCCGCAGGACGAGACGAAGATGGGCATCGCCGAGGCGCGCCTCGCGAACGGCACGCGCCTGCTGCAGGTGTACTCGCACCCGCTCGAGGTCGTCGCGCAGGGCCGCAGCGAGCGCGCGCTGCCGTTCGGCGTCGAGCGCATCGCGAAGGTGCTGACCGAGAACCCGGGCCTCGGCGGGATCCTCATCGACCCGGCGGGCCCCCTCATGACGCTCACGCGCGAGGAGCTCGAGCCCATCATGGGCTTCGCCGCCGAGGCCGACGACGCGGCAGGGGCCTGACCGCTACACGAACGCGCCGACGCCCGTGATGTCGCGGCCGATCAGCAGCGCCTGCACGCTCTCGGTGCCCTCGTAGGTGTGGATCGCCTCGATGTCGACGAGGTGCTGGATCACGCGGTTCTCGAGCAGGATGCCGTTGCCGCCCAGCAGATCTCGCGCGTCGCGGGCGATGTCGCGGGCGGCACGCGTGTTCGAGTACTTCGCGAGCGACGCCTGCGTGGGGCGCAGCGTTCCTGCCGCCTCGAGGTCGGCGAGGCGGCGGCAGAACAGCTGCATCGCCGTGAGCTGCGAGAGCATGCGCGTCAGGCGCTCCTGCACGAGCTGGAAGCTCGCGAGCGGCTTGCCGAACTGCACGCGCTCGCCCGCGTACTGCAGCGCCGCCTCGTAGCAGGCCGTCGCGTGGCCGAGCGCCGACCACGCGACGCCCGACCGCGTCGCGTAGAGCACGCGCGAGGTGTCGGCGAAGGCGTGCGCGCCCGGCAGGCGCGCGTCGAGCGGCAGGCGCACGTCGTCGAGCACGATGTGCGCCTGGTGGATCGCCCGCAGCGACGCCTTCCCCGCGATGACCTCGCCGTTGTAGCCCGGCGTGTCCTGCGGCACGAGGAAGCAGCCGACGCGCTCGTGATCGGGATCCGCGTCGTCGTCGATCCGCGCCCAGACGAACGTGATGCCGCCCGAGGCGCCGTTGCCGATCCACTTCTTCGCGCCGCGCAGCACCCACGCGTCGCCGTCGCGGCGCGCGCTCGTCTCGAGGCCCGTCGAGTCGCTGCCGTGGTCGGGCTCCGTGAGGGCGAAGGATCCGGGCACCTCGCCGCGCGCGAGCGGATCGAGCCAGCGGTCCTTCTGTGCGTCGCTGCCGTAGAGGGCGAGCGTGCGCAGCGCGAGCCCGCCCTGCACGGCGAGCACGGTGCCGAGCGAGCCGTCGCCGCGCGAGAGCTCCATGTTCACGAGGCCGGCCGCGAGCGGCGAGAGGCGCGTGATCCCCTCGTGCTCGATGCCGTCGGCCATGACGTCGTGGCGCCCGAGCGATGCGAGGACCGCCTCGCTCGGGTACTCGGCCGTCTCCCACGCCGCGAGCAGGTCGTCCGCGACCTCGTCGACGACCCGACGCGCGCGCCGCCAGGCGTCGCGATCGGATCCGTCGACGTCGTCGAAGACACCGTAGTAGTCGGTGTCGAGGGGGCCGGTGACGGAATACGAGCGCACGCGCTCGCCGGGGACGTGCTCTGCTACCATACCTCACACGTTAGGAACGGGAGGTCTGCGCCGTCGATGTGTTTGTGCCGCGGCCACAGACGGTAGGCTGAGGACAGACTTTTCCGGAGGGCTGTCCAACATGATGTTCATTCTGTCGCTGATCCTGTTCCTCGGCGGACTCTTCCTGTTCGCCGTGGCGTTCATGGTGACGTCGTTCCAGGGCGTCGTCTTCACGTGCGGCATCCTCGCCGTGTGCCTCGCGATGGCGCTGCCGATGTTCAAGGGGCGCACGAAGAGCGCCAAGTAGCGATCGCTCGCGTCGCGGCCCCGCGGATCCCTTTGGATCCGCGGGGCCGCTCGCATCGGAGTCGACCTCCTGCGCGTCGGTAGTAGGCTTGTGGCGGTCGAGATCTCTCGACATCGAGACAGTCCTACCCACGAGCGCGGCTGTCTCTTTCCCCGTGCCCCACCGAAGGAATGCAACGTGGATCTCTACGAGTACCAGGCTCGAGACCTTTTTGAGAAGTACGAGGTGCCGGTGCTCGCCGGCATCGTGGCCGACACCCCCGAGGAGGTGAAGGCAGCGGCCGAGAAGCTGGGCGGCGTGGTCGTCGTGAAGGCGCAGGTGAAGACCGGCGGTCGCGGCAAGGCCGGTGGCGTGAAGGTCGCGAAGAACCCCGATGAGGCCTACGAGGCGGCGAAGGCCATCCTCGGCCTCGACATCAAGGGCCACGTCGTCAAGCGCGTCATGGTCGCGGCAGGCGCCGACATCGCCCAGGAGTTCTACTTCTCGGTGCTGCTCGACCGCGCCAACCGCTCCTACCTGTCGCTCGCGAGCGTCGAGGGCGGCATGGAGATCGAGCAGCTCGCGGTCGAGAAGCCCGAGGCGCTCGCGCGAGTCGAGGTCGACCCGCTCACGGGCATCGACAAGGCGAAGGCCGTCGAGATCGCGAAGGCCGCGAACTTCCCCGAGGACCTCGTCGAGAAGGTCTCGGACGTGTTCGTGAAGCTCTTCGACGTCTACAAGGGCGAGGACGCGACGCTCGTCGAGGTCAACCCGCTCGTGCTCACGGGTCAGGGCGACGTCATCGCCCTCGACGGCAAGGTCTCGCTCGACGACAACGGCTCCGAGGTGCGTCACCCCGAGCACGAGGAGCTCGAGGACAAGGGCGCCGCCGACCCGCTCGAGGCGAAGGCGAAGGCCGAGGGCCTCAACTACGTCAAGCTCGACGGCGAGGTCGGCATCATCGGCAACGGCGCGGGCCTCGTGATGTCGACGCTCGACGTCACCGCCTACGCGGGCGAGAACCACGGCGGCGTCAAGCCCGCCAACTTCCTCGACATCGGCGGCGGCGCGAACGCGCAGGTCATGGCGTCGGGCCTCGGCGTCATCCTGGGCGACCCGCAGGTCAAGAGCGTGTTCGTCAACGTCTTCGGCGGCATCACGAGCTGCGTCGCCGTCGCAGAGGGCATCGTCAAGGCCCTCGAGATCCTC
>JAJUIM010000101.1 GCA_029267645.1 Microbacterium sp. | reverse complement strand
CCGCGGCGGTGAGGATCCGCTCGACCATGCCGCGGAAGATCACGCCGTGGAACGGCAGCAGCGCCGCCCAGTAGAGACGACCTGCGAGGCCCTTCGGGAAGAACACGGCCCGCTGCCGGTACCGACTGCCGCTGCCGTCTGGCTCGACCAGCAGCTCGAGCCAACCGCGCCCCGGCATGCGCATCTCGGCCCGCAGTCGCAGCAGTCTGCCGCGATCGATCGCCTCGACGCGCCACACATCGAGGACGTCGCCCGCATGAAGGCGCACGGGATCCCGTCGGCCCCGCGTCATGCCGACCCCGCCCGCCAGGCGGTCGATCCAGCCGCGCACGGCCCACGCCAGCGGCGCCGAGTACCAGCCGTTGCGGCCGCCGATCGCCTCGATGACACGCCAGACGGCCTCGGGCGGTGCGGGGCTTTCCTGCGATCGCTCGTCGGTGAAGACCGTATGGCCGGCCCACTCGGGGTCGGTCGGCAGCGGGTCGCTCGGGGCACCCGGCACGCTCGCCCCTCGCCAGCTCGTCTCGACCAGGCCCTCCCGCTCGCGCCGCAGCGCGAGGCGCACGGCTGTGCGGTACCCGAGGAGGCCTTCCGGGGGCGGCGGGATGAGGCTGTCGATGTCGTGTTCGAGGGCGACGCAGTCATGCTGCAGCGAGGCGATGATCGGGACTGCGATCCCGCGAGGCACGGGCGTGACGAGATTGACCCACTGCGAGGCAAGCCATGGTGTGAACACGGGCAGCGCTGCGATGGGACGCTGCCGCAGCCCCGCCTCGACGGCGTAGCCGTTCATCATCTGTCCGTATCGGAGGACGTCGGGGCCGCCGATGTCGAACGTGCGGTTGACGTCGCCCTGGACCTCGACGGCGCTCACCAGATACCGCAGTACGTCGCGCACGGCGATCGGCTGCACGCGATTGCGCACCCAGCGCGGCGCGGGCATGTAGGGAAGCACCTCGGTGAGGTGACGGATCATCTCGAACGATGCCGAGCCGGATCCGATCACGATGCCTGCTTGGAGGACGATCGCGGGAACCGACGAATCAAGGAACACGCGCCCCACGGCAGTGCGGGAGGCCAGGTGCGGTGACAGCTCGACGCCGTGCGGATGCAGGCCCCCGAGGTAGACGATGCGGCGTGCACCGGCCGATTCGGCCGCCCGGGCGAGGTGCTCGGCGTGCTCGCGTTCGGTGCGGCCGAAATCGCCTCGCGCCGAGAGCGAGTGCACGAGATGGAAGACGACATCGCTGCCGCGAGCCGCGTCCATGACGGCATCGAGATCGGCGAGATCGCCCGCTGCGACCCTGACTCGAGGCTGCCACGGGACGTCCGACAACTTGTCGGGCGAGCGCACGAAGACGGTGACGTCGTGGCCCGCGTCGAGCAGCAGCGGCACGAGGCGACCGCCGATGTATCCGGTCGCGCCGGTGACGAGCACGCGCGTCATGCGAAGAGTCCTTCCGAGGCGCAGAGGATGAGGAGCATCGTGAGCGCCGCGCCGCACGCGTAGTTGATGCCGAGGAAGCGCCGCCAGGCGCGGTTGGCGGATCCCGAGCGGGCGTCTGCGACGCGCAGATACGGTGCGGCGCTCGCGACGTAGGGGATCGCGAGGAGCGCCGCGAGCGATGCGGGCCACGGCGCCGCGAGCATGAGCAGCCCCGCGAGGATCCAGGCGCCGAGCGCGAGGCGCACGGTACGGGCCGCGCCGAACGCCGTCGCGATGGATCCGATGCCCGCCTCGCGGTCGGGCACGACGTCCTGCACGGCGCCGAACGCGTGGCTGGCCGTCCCCCACAGGAAGAACGCTGCCATCGCTGCCGCGAGCGCGGGCGTGACGGTCGTGCCCGTGAGCGCCATGGCGTAGAGCGCGGGCGAGACGAAGTGCGTGCTCGAGGTGACCGAGTCGAGCACCGGGATCTCCTTGAACCGCAGGCCAGGCGCCGAGTAGGCGACGACCGCGAAGAGGCTCACGGCGAGCACGGCCCACGACCACGGACGGTGCGCACCCAGGACGACGAGGGCGACGACGAAAGGCGCCGCCAGCAGCCCCGCGGCGACGAGCGTCGGGCGGTGCAGCCGCGGCGGGAGCGTCGCGCCCTCGACGCCGCCCTTGCGGGGGTTGGCGAGGTCGGACGCGTAGTCGAAGACGTCGTTCACGCCGTACATGAGCAGGTTGTACGGCACGAGGAAGAACAGGGTGCCCACGACGAACGCCGCGTCGACGCGCCCCGTCGTGAGGATCGCGACTGCGGCGAACGGGTAGGCGGTGTTGATCCAGCTCACGGGTCGCGACGCGATCGCGAGCGCCCGCAGATCGGCTGCCGCGCTCATGCGCCCCTCCCCTCGCGATCGCCTGCGAGCTCCCGCGCGCCGCACAGCAGCAGCGAGCCGACGACTGGGTACAGCAGGTCCTCGATCGGCATGAGCCCGATGCGCGCGCCCGTGATGTGCGCACCGCCGAAGTCGAACAGGCCCGCCGCGATCATGACGTTGTCGAACACGATCGTGAGCGCGACGAGCGCCGCGCACGTCGCGGCCCACGCGAGCGCTGCAAGGCGCGCCCTGCCGCGGCGGGCGGCGCGGACGGATCCGGCCGCGAACACCGCGAGCGCGGCGACCGCGAAGGGCACCGACATCGCGAGGTACGTCATCGCGGCTTCCTCCGCTCGAGGATCCTGCGGGCCGCGCCGTGCACGACGAGCGTCAGATAGCTGAGGAACGCCACGAACACGACCTCCTCGATCGGCAGTTGCGGGGCGACGAGCGCGCCCGTCGCCCATCGCGAGTCGACGTGCCGGAACACGCCGAGGGAGATGCCCGCGAGATCCCATGCGAGGAAGAAGGCCGCGCCGAGCGCGACGAGCGCGACCGTACGCACGGGATCGCGCCACAGGGCGAGCCGCCAGCGCGCGTCGACGAGGCCGACGCCCGTCGCGCTCACGGCGAGTGCGAGCAGGTAGGCGATCATCGCGGCTCCTCGATCGGCCCGGGACGATGGTCGCCGCGCACGTGCTTGACGACGAGCTCCGCGCCGATGAGGCACATGGGCAGGCCGACGCCGGGAACCGCGGTCGAGCCCGTGTAGAAGAGGCCGTCGACCCGGCGCGACCGCGTGACGCCTCGCAGGAAGGCGCTCTGGCGCAGCGTGTGGGCGGGACCGAGCGCGCTGCCGCGGAACGTGTGGAAGTCGCGCTCGAAGTCGGCCGGCCCGACCGTGCGGCGCACGACGACGCGCTCTGCGAGATCGGGCACGCCCGCCCAGCTCGCGATCTGCGCGATCGCGCGGTCGGCGATCCGGACGACCGCGCGATCGCCCTCCGCGCCGACGCCGCCGTGCCCGATCGACACGTCGGGTGCGACGGGCACGAGGACGAAGAGGTTCTCGTGCCCCGCGGGCGCGACGCGCTCGTCGGTCGCGCTCGGCTTGCAGACGTACAGCGACGGCGGATCGGGCTCGCGGGGCTCGTCGCCGAAGATCGCGTCGAAGTTGTCGTGCCAGTCGTCGGAGAACAGCAGCGTGTGGTGGGCGAGCTCGGGGATCCCGCCGCGGACGCCCAGCATCACGAGCACGGCGCCGGGACCGGTCACCTGTGTGCGCCATCGGCGCGCGGGGTACGAGCGGTCGGCGGGCGCGAGCAGCGCGGTCTCCGTGTGGTGCTCGTCGATCGCTGAGACGACGATGTCGGCCCCGATGACGGGGCGGGTGCCGCCGCGGCTCACCTCGACCCCGCGAACGCGCCCGCCGTCGGTCATGATCGCGGTGGCCTCGGCGCCGGTCTGGATCGTCACCCCGTTGCGCTCGGCAAGCGCCGCGAGCGCGTCGACGAGCGTGCGGAAGCCGCCGCGCGGGTAGCGCACGCCGTCGACGAGGTCCATGTGACTCATGAGGTGGTAGAGCGCGGGCGCCTCGAAGGGCGACGTGCCGAGGAACACCGCCGGGTAGCCGAGGATCTGTCGCAGGCGCCCATTGCGGAAGCGCCGCCGGATGTGCGACCACAGCGACCGTGTGAGGAGCGGCAGCACGGCCGGCGCGCCTCGCCACACCGCCGCCGACAGCAGCGACCGCGGCGAGGCGAACGTGTTGTAGAGGAACGCCTCTCGCGCCGCGTGGTAGGCCCGAGTCGCCGAGCGCAGGTAGCGCTCGAGCGCGCGTCCCGCCCCGGGCTCTCGCTGTTCGAAGAGCGCCGTGGCCTCGCGCGTGCCGGAACGCACGTCGATCCTCGAGGTCGGCGAGCCGGGAGCGCGCTCGCCGTACACGCGGTATGCGGGGTCGAGCCGCACGAGGTCGAGCTCGTCGCTCGTCGTCGTGCCCATCAGGCGGAAGAAGTGATCGAAGACCTCGGGCATGAGGTACCAGGACGGTCCTGTGTCGAACGCGAACCCGTCCTGGCGCCAGAGGCCGGCGCGGCCGCCCACGTCGTCGTGGCGCTCGATGAGCGTGACGTCGTGGCCGTCGCGGGCGAGCAGCCCCGCCGTGGCGAGCCCGCTGACACCGCCGCCGATGACGACGACCCTGCGGCCGCTCATCGCGTCCACCTCCGGAGCAGGGCGCGGGCCAGGATCCCCGCCTTTTCGCCGTTCGGCACCCGCACGCGCTCGCGCGCGACGACGGCGGCCGGCGTGCGGTCGATGCGGTCGGCGAGGGCGCCGAAAAACGCCCTCGCGGCCCACACGGCCGGCCTGCTGCCGCGATCCAGCAGCGGGATCGCGCGGTCGGCGGCCGCGAGGTCTGCGCGAATGTCGGCGAGCTGCGCCGTCTTCGCCCGCTCAGTGAGCTCGTGCCCGCCCCCCGGCACGTACCGGCGCCCGAGCTCGTCGCGGTCGGCCGCGATATCGCGAAGGAAGTTGACCTTCTGGAAGGCCGCGCCGAGGCTGCGTGCACCCTCTTCGAGCGTCGCCTGCTCAGCGCCCGTGCGGGTCCTGCCGTGCTCGAACACGGCGAGGCACATGAGCCCCACGACCTCGGCGGAGCCGAAGATGTACGCGTCGAGCTCGTCCCCTGCCCGCGGCTCGCCGTCGAGGTCGGCGCGCATCGACGCGAAGAACGGTGCGATGAGCGGGGCGCCGATACCGTGCTCACGCGCCGTGAGAGCGAAGGCGTGCACGACGAGGTTCGTGCTGAAGCCGCGCTCGATAGCCGCGAGAGTCTCGCGTTCGAGCGCGTCGAGCAGCGCATGCAGCTCGTCAGCCGCGAGCCCGGCCGCCGCCCCTGGCCCGTCGACGAGCTCGTCGGCGACGCGCACGAGCGCGTAGATGCGGGCGATGTGGGTGCGGGTCCGCCGCGGCAGGAGCGCGCTCGCCCAGCCGAACGACGTCGAATACCGGTTGATCACGACGGCGGCGCTGTCACTCGCCGTGCGCCCGTAGAGCGCGAGATCGGTCGTCGTCACGAGCTGCGGTGCGCGCATGCGTGGGTCACCTCCCGCAGGAGGTCGGCGAGCGCTTGGGGCAGCGCGGCGTCGGCGATTAGCGCCTCGACATCACGGCACGCATCGCCGATGATGCGCTCGACCATGTCCCGCGCGCCCGAGCGTTCGACGACGGCGCGCACGCGCTCGCCGTCTGCTGCCGTCAGACCGTCGTCGCCGAAGAGGCCGCGCACCCCCTCCCACTCGGGGTGCGAGCGCGCATACGAGATGAGCAGCGTCTCCTTGCCCTCGCGCAGATCGCTGAGGCTCGACTTTCCCATCTCGGCCTCGGAACCGAAGGTGCCGAGCACGTCGTCGCGCAGCTGGTAGATCACGCCGATGCGGCGCGCGATCACGTCGACCGCGTCGAGCATCTGCGCGGGGGCGGCCGCGAGGATCCCCGCGAGGCGCAGCGGTGCGCGGAAGGAGTAGGCCGCCGTCTTCTGCTCGATCATCGCGAGGACGTGGTCAGGTCCGGCGGGCGAAAGCCGCATGCTGAGGCGTACGTCGGCGTGCTCGCCGGCCGCACTCTCGACGATCGTGTCGCGAAAGAGGTCGAGGGAGGCGCGGCGCACCGCGTCGGAGACGTCGAGGCCTGCGAGCAGGGCGTGCGCCTCTGTCAGCAGCAGGTCGCCCGCGAGGAGCGAGGATGCCTCGCCCCACGCCCGCGCGTCGCGCCGCGCCGCTCCGAGCGCGCGCGCCTCGCGCTCGAACGCGCCCGTCACGTTCTCACGCCCGCGGCGCGTGAGGTCGCCGTCGATGACGTCGTCGTGGATCACGAGGGCCGCGTGCAGGAGCTCGACCGCGCACGCGGCATCGACCGCGGGCGCACCGCCGCGCCCGCCGAGGGCGGTGTGTGCGTCGAGCAGCAGGCGAGACCGGATCCGCTTGCCGCCGAGTGCGATGCCGGTCGCCGCGCGCCAGAGCTGCGGCGAGGCGGGAGCGAAACGCTCGGCGCGCCGGAGCGCTTCGCCCATGAGCTCCTCAAGCCGCGCTGACACAGCGTCGGCGCCCGACGGATCCGGCGCGCCCGTCGTCGCCGCGCGAAGCGCGGGAGCGAGCTGCGGGAGGTGCTCGACGAGCCACGGGCTGAACGCCCACGGGGCGGCGTCGATCCCGCGCTCGAGCGCGCCCGCCGTCGTCCACGCGACCTCGGCGACCTCGTCGGGGTTCGGCGAGAGAGGCCCACGCGCCCTCGCGACGAAGACGGGACAGTGCTCGTTCTCGACGACGCCCGACGCATCGCGTGCGGTGTAACCGAAGTCGGGCAGCGGGCACGAGAGGATCTCGACCTCGAGTCCGAGCTCGAACCGCGCGCGACGCCGCACGCCGTCCTCGAGCGACTCGCCGGGCGCCGGATGCCCGCAGAAGGCGTTGGTCCACACGCCCGGCCAGGTTGTCTTCGCGAGTGCTCGGCGCGTGACGAGGACGCGCCCGTCATCGCCCACGACGTGACACGAGAAGGCGAGGTGACGTGGCGTCGTCCTGCCGTGCACCGTGGACTTCGGATGCACCCCGACCGCGGCACCCCGGTTGTCCACGAGAACCACCTGTTCCATGCCGACTCCAATTCTCTCGCTT
>JAJUIM010000281.1 GCA_029267645.1 Microbacterium sp. | reverse complement strand
GCCCGAGCGGGCCGACGAGGTCGCGCGCGCCTTCACCTGCTACTTCCACCTCGTGAACCTCGCCGAGGAGCGCCACCGCGTGCGCGTCCTGCGCGAGCGCGACGGCGCCTCTCCTCGCGATCCGCGCGGCACGGTCGCGGGTGCGTTCCGCGCGCTCGTCGACGAGATCGGCGAGGACGCGGCGCGCGAGCGCCTCGAGGGCGTGTGCTTCCACCCCGTCTTCACGGCGCACCCGACCGAGGCGCGCCGCCGTGCCGTCTCGGCGAGCATCCGCCGGCTCTCCGAGCTCGTCGACGAGCTCTCGGCCGAGTCGCGCGGCGGATCCGCCGAGCAGCGCACGACGCGCCACATGCTCGAGGAGATCGACACGCTGTGGCGCACGTCGCCGATCCGCCCCGAGAAGCCTTCCCCGCTCGACGAGGTGCGCACCGTCATGGCGGTGTTCGACGACACGCTCTTCACGACGATCCCCGAGGTGTACCGCCGCGTCGACGAGGCGCTGCAGGGCGCCGCATCGGGCGGATCCGCGCCCGCCGTGCGCCCGTTCGTGCGCGTCGGCAGCTGGGTCGGCGGCGACCGCGACGGCAACCCCTTCGTCACGGCGAAGGTCACGCGCAAGGCCGCCGCGATCGCGAGCGAGCACGTGCTGCTCGGCCTCGAGCGCGCCGCGATCCGCGTCGGCCGCGGCCTCACGCTCGCGGCGGGATCCACGCCCGCGAGCCTCGAGCTCGACGCGCTCTGGGGTCGGCTGCGCACGGCCGACGAGGACGCGGCCGCCGAGGTCGCGAAGCGCTCGCCGGGCGAGCCGCACCGCGCCGTCGTGCTGCTGATCGCGCGCAAGATCGCCGCGACGCGCACGCGCGACGCCGACCTCGCCTACCGCGACCCCGAGCAGCTGATCGCCGACCTGCGCACGGTGCAGGGATCGCTCGTGCGCGCGGGCGCCGCCCGCCAGGCGTACGGCGAGCTGCAGGCGCTCATCTGGCAGGTCGAGACCTTCGGCTTCCACCTGGCCGAGCTCGAAGTGCGTCAGCACTCGGCCGTGCACGCGAAGGTGCTCGCCGAGCTCGAGGCCGGGGGAGAGCGCAGCGAGCTCGCCGAGGAGGTGCTCGAGGTGTTCCGCGCGATCGCCTTCGTGCAGGAGCGCTTCGGCCCGCGCGCCGCGGGCCGCTACATCGTCTCGTTCACGCAGTCGGCCGAGGATCTCGCGAACGTGCACCGCCTCGCGCGGCACGCCGTCGGCGAGTCGGGCACGCCGCCCGTGCTCGACGTGATCCCGCTCTTCGAGACGTTCGACGACCTGCAGGCGGCCCCCGGCATCCTCGCCGAGATCGTCGACCACCCCGAGTTCTCGTCGCGCCTCGCCGCGACGGGCCGGCGCCTCGAGGTCATGCTCGGGTACTCCGACTCGTCGAAGGACGTCGGCCCCGTCGCGGCGACGCTCGCGCTGTACGAGGCGCAGGCCGCGATCGCCGAGTGGGCCCGCGAGCAGCGCATCGAGCTCACGCTCTTCCACGGCCGCGGCGGCGCGCTCGGGCGCGGCGGCGGGCCCGCGAACAGCGCGATCATCGCCCAGCCGCCGCACTCGGTCGACGGGCGCTTCAAGCTCACGGAGCAGGGCGAGGTGATCTTCGCGCGGTACGGGGATCCCGACATCGCGATGCGGCACGTCGACCAGGTCGCGGCCGCGATCCTCACGGCCTCGGCCCCGTCGAACGAGGAGCGCAACCGCGGCGCGGCCGAGCGCTTCGCCGATGTCGCGCAGCGCATGGAGGAGACCTCGCGCGCCCGCTTCTTCGAGCTCGTGAAGGCCGACGGCTTCGCGCCGTGGTTCGCGCGCGTGACGCCCATGGAGGAGGTGGGGCTGCTCGCGCTCGGCTCGCGCCCCGCCCGCCGCGGGCTCTCGGTCGAGTCGCTCGAGGATCTGCGCGCCATCCCGTGGGTGTTCGCGTGGACGCAGGCGCGCATCAACCTCGCCGGCTGGTTCGGGCTCGGCACGGCGCTCGACGCGATCGGCGACGAGGCGCTGCTGCGCGACGCGTACGCCGAGTGGCCGCTGTTCCGCACCATGATCGACAACGTCGCCATGAGCCTCGCGAAAACCGACGACCGCATCGCGCGGCGTTACCTGGCGCTGGGCGACCGCGACGACCTCGCGCAGCTCGTGCTCGACGAGATGGCGCTGACCCGCGAGTGGGTCGTGCGCATCGTGGGCGGCGACGGCCTGCTGTCGAACAAGCCCGTGCTGCAGCGCGCGGTCAAGCTGCGCAGCCCCTACGTCGACGTGCTCTCGCTGCTGCAGCTTCGCGCCCTCCGCGCGCTGCGCGACGCCCCTGAGGGCGAGCCCACGGATCCCGAGGTGCAGCGCCTGCTGCTGCTCGCGGTCTCGGGCGTCGCCGCCGGCCTGCAGAACACGGGGTGATGTCGCGCGGGGCCCGTCTCGGGCCCCGCGTCACCGGCCGCGGAGCTTCTGCGTGAGATCGGCGAGCGTGCGCAGCTCGTCGTTCGTGAGCACCGACATGCGCCGCGCGATCGTGCGGCCGTGCTCGACCGCGAGCGTGCGGAAGGCGTGCACGCCCTTCTCGGTCGCCGTGACGAGCGAGCCGCGGCCGTCCTCCGGATCCGAGCACTTCGTCACGAGGCCGCGTGTGACCATGCGGTCGACGAGGCGCGACACGCTCGGCTGGCTGATGAGGAGATTGGCCGTGATGTCGCGCAGGCGCGCGGTATTGTCGGCCGAGCGGACCACCGTCAGCAGCACGTCGTACTCGCCCTGCAGCAGCGACGAGTCGGTGAAGTCGCGCGAGATCTCTGCGAACACCTCGTGCTGGGCGCGGAAGAGGCTCTCCCACGCCTCGACGGCAAGACGACGGTCTGACATGCATTCAAGTGTATACGTTTTCTGCGCCAGACGGGGAAGGGCCCGGCTGGAGGGAGATCCAACCGGGCCCGATGTCCCTTGCACCAAGAGTGTCCTGCAATCACATTCCGACGATCGCCACAGCAAAACGATCGCCGTGCTCAGCACTCTATAACGACGGGGTAACGGCGATCAAGG
>JAJUIM010000288.1 GCA_029267645.1 Microbacterium sp. | reverse complement strand
GCCATCACGATCGAGCAGGAGTACTCGAAGGAGCAGATCCTCATCGGGTACCTCAACCTCGCGAACTTCGGCGGCACGACCTACGGCATCGAGGCCGCGGCGCAGCGGTACTTCTCGGTGTCGGCGAAGGACGTCACGCTCACGCAGGCAGCGACGCTCGCGGGCATGGTGCAGAACCCCAACCAGTACCGCATCGACCAGCCCGATAACGAGGCCAACGGCGCCGACAACGGCTATCAGCTCACGCTCGACCGTCGCAACTACGTGCTGACGCGCATGCTCAACGAGGGCGTCATCACGCAGGAGCAGTACGACGAGGCGTACGAGCAGCCGATCGAGCCGAAGCTCTCGAACCGCCAGCAGGGCTGCGCCGCGGCCGGCGGCACTGCCTACTTCTGCGAGTACGTGAAGAACACGATCCTCTACGACGACCGCTACGCCGAGGCGTTCGGCGAGACGGACGACGAGCGCTCCGACCTCCTGACCCGGGGCGGGCTCGACGTCTACACGACGCTCGACAACAACCTGCAGTACGAGGCGCAGCAGTCGATGGCGCGCAACGTCCCCGCAAGCCGGGACGGCATGAACCTCGGCGGCGCGAGTGTGCAGATCGACCCGAAGACCGGCAACATCCTCTCCCTCGCGCAGAACACGGTGTTCGACGAGACCGAGGGCGCGGGCGCCGGCGAGTCCGCCCAGATCTATGCGGCCGACCGCCAACACGGCGGCGGCATCGGCTTCTCGGCCGGTTCGACCTACAAGATGTTCACGGTCATCGACTGGCTCGAGAACGGCCGCAGCGCGGGCGAGGTGCTCGACGGGCGCGTCGGCCGCACGTTCCCGATGACGTGCAACGGGCAGCCGTCCGGCAGCGTGACCCCTGTCCCCAAGGACAACTTCGCGGACAGCCGCGGCCGCGTCGCCTCCGTGCGCGACCTCACCGGCCTCTCGCTCAACTCGGGCTTCTACGCCATGGCGTCGCAGCTCGACGTCTGCGAGATCCACAAGGTCGCCGACAAGATGGGCGTCACCCTCGGCGACGGGGAGCCCGTCACGTCGTTCGATGGCTACCAGGGCGCGTTCAGCATCCTCGGCTCGATGAACATCGCGCCGATCGACATGGCCGCGGCCTACGCCGCGGTCGCCAACGGGGGCGTGCGCTGCGAGCCCACCGCGATCGTCAGCGTGCGCGACGGCGGCGGCGAGGAGCTGCCGATGCCCGACCAGAGCTGTGAGCGCGTGCTCGAGGAGAACGTCGCCGCAACGACGGCCTACACGATGTCGCGCGTCATGGAGCCGGGGCAGACGGGTGCGATCGCCAACGTCGGCGACGGCATCGCGACCTTCGGCAAGACGGGTACGCACGAAAACATCCAGTCGTGGATGATCCAGACGTCCACCAACGTCACGACCGCGGCGTGGGTCGGCAACACGACCGGCGGCGTGCGCGGCGGCCAGGGAGACCTGTTCCTCAACGGGCTCGACGGTGCCCGCTACCAGCTGTCGCGCGACGGCCAGGCAGCCGCGAACGCGAACTACGGCGGCGATCCGTTCCCCGAGCCCGACAACAACCTCACGCAGGTGATCGAGAAGGACGTGCCCAACGTGTCGGGCATGTCGGTTGACGAGGCCACCGACGTGCTGCAGGGCGCGGGCTTCCAGGTGCGCACGGGCGACACTGTGCCCGGCGAGCAGGACAAGGGCCGCGTCGAGCGCACCGACCCCTCCGGATCCGCCCCCGCCGGCAGCCTCGTGAGCCTGCTGATCTCGGACGGCAAGGGCACCGCCGAGGTGCCCGACGTCACGGGCATGACGCCCGCCAACGCCCTCAAGGCGCTGCGAGAAGAGGGCCTGAACGGCAAGCTCGGCAGCTGTTCGCAGCAGGACGACGGCGACAACCGGGTCACGAGCACCGACCCCGAGGCGGGCGCGCGGGTCTCCGAGGGCGACACCGTGACGGTGAACTGGGAGGCCCGCGCCTGCAGCGACAAGGACGACGACTGATGGCGGGCCGTCGGCTGCCCACCGCCCTCGCGGCGGTGGGCGCCGTCGGCGCCGCGAGCGCCGTCTGGGGCATCGGCATCGAGCGGTACCTCTTCACGGTGCGGCACCACACCGTGCGGGTGCTCGACCCTGGTTCCGCGCCCATCCGCATCCTGCACCTGAGCGACCTGCACCTCGCCCCCTGGCAGCGGCGAAAGCGCGAGTGGATCGCGAAGCTCGCCTCGCTCCGTCCCGATCTCATCGTCGACACGGGCGACAACTTCGGCCACCCCGACGCGCTGCCCGCGATCCGCGGCGCGCTCGCGCCCTTCGCAGGTGTGCCGGGCGTGCAGGTGCACGGATCCAACGACATCTGGGCGCCGTCGCCGCGCAACCCCTTCCGGTACTTCCTCGGCCCGTCTGAGAAGGATCACACGATCCCCCGCCTCGATACGGCCGGCCTCGACGAGCTCCTGACCGACGAGATCGGCTGGGCGCCCCTCAACAACGCCGCAGCGACGCTCGACGTGCGCGGGCACCGCCTCCGCTTCATCGGCACGAACGACCCCCACCACGACCTCGAGGACTGGAGCGCGCTCGACGAATCGATCTCACGCACGGGCGACGGCGAGCTGACGATCGCCGTCACGCACGCGCCGTACCGACGCATCCTCGACGGCTTCGTCGACCGCGGCGCCGACGCGATCCTCGCCGGTCACACCCACGGCGGCCAGGTGCGCGTGCCGGGCTTCGGCGCTCTCGTCGCGAACTGCGATCTGCCGCTGAAGCAGACGCGCGGACTCTCGACGTGGCGCCACGCGGGCCGCGAGGTGCCGCTCAACGTGAGCGCCGGCGTCGGCCACTCGATCTACTCCCCCGTGCGCTTCGCGTGTCGGCCAGAGGTGTCGCTGCTCACGCTCGCGCCGCGGCGCTGAGCACCAGTCGGCGATTCAGGTCGCAGTT
>JAJUIM010000328.1 GCA_029267645.1 Microbacterium sp. | reverse complement strand
TCGCGCGCGATGCCGGCGTTGCCGGGGGCGGCGAGGATCTCGTGCGGCTCGGCATCCGAGCGGAGGGCCAGGACGATTGCGTGCTCACGGGCGCCGGAGCCGAGGACCAGGATCTTCACGCCTCCAGGGTACCGGCGCGCACCCGGCCCGTACCGTGGACGCATGGCCGCCACGACAGGAACCGTTCCGAACAGCGCGCACTGGGGCGCGTTCCGCGCTCGCGTCGAAGCGGGCCGCCTCGTGGAGGCGGTGCCGTTCGAGGCAGATCCCGCGCCCGTGCCGCTGCTGCGCTCGGTGCCGGACGTCGTGCACGCTGGCAATCGTGTCGCGCGGCCGGCCGTGCGCCGCGGCTGGCTCGACGGCACCCCGAGGGATGCCGTGCCGCGAGGCCACGACGAGTTCGTCGAGGTCGACTGGGACACGGCGATCGACCTCGTCGCCCGCGAGCTCCTCCGTGTGCGCGAGCAGCACGGCAACGAGGCGATCTACGGCGGCAGCTACGGGTGGTCGAGCGCGGGCAGGTTCCACCACGCGAAGACGCAGCTGAACCGCTTCCTCGCCTCGTTTGGCGGCTACACGGGGTCGACGGGCACGTACAGTTTCGGCGCCTCGAGCGTGATCCTGCCGCACGTCGTGGGCTACGACGCGAACACGGGCGACGCGCACTCGTGGGCCGACATCGCCGAGCGCACCGAGACCTGGCTCATGCTCGGGGGCGCGCCCGCGCGCAACATGCAGGTCGAGTCGGGCGGCATCGGCGAGCATCGCGGATCCCGCGCCCTGCGCGCCGTGATGGACGCCGGCGTGCGCGCCATCAGCGTCAACCCGATCCGCGACGACGCGCCGGACGGGGCCGAGTGGCTGCCGATCCGGCCCGGCACCGACACGGCGCTGCTGATCGGCATCGCGCACACGCTGCTCGAGGAGGACCTGCATGACCAGGCGTTCCTCAACGAGTTCACGACCGGCTTCGAGCGCTTCGCGGCGTACGTGCTCGGCGAGGCCGACGGCGTGCCCAGGCACGCCGACTGGGCGGCGTCGATCACGGGCGTGCCCGCCGACCGGATCCGCCGCCTCGCGCGCGAGCTCGCCTCGTCGCGTTCGCTCGTGACGGCCACGTGGTCGCTGCAGCGGGCCGAGCACGGCGAGCAGCCCTACTGGATGACGGTCGTCCTCGCCGCCATGCTCGGGGGCATCGGCCGGCCGGGGGAGGGGTTCGCGTTCGGGTTCGGATCCGAGGACGCGGTCGGGTCGCCCAAGCAGCCGTTCCGCGTGCCGTCGCTGTCGAAGGGCGCGAACCCGCTCGCGGGCCGCGAGATCCCCGTCGCCCGCATCGTCGACGCGCTCGAGCACCCGGGCGAGGCCTACGACTTCGACGGCGAGCGGCGCACCTATCCCGAGCTGCGCCTCGTGTACTGGGCGGGCGGCAACCCGTTCCACCACCATCAGGACCTCACGCGGCTCACGCGGGCGTGGCAGCTGCCCGACACCGTCATCGTGCACGAGCCGTGGTGGACGCCGACGGCCAAGCACGCCGACATCGTGCTGCCCGCGACGACCACGCTCGAGCGGGAGGACATCGGCGCGAGCTCGCGCGACACGTGGATCCTCGCGATGCACCGCGCGATCGAGCCCGTCGGCGAGGCGCTCGACGACGCCGAGATCTTCCGCAGGATCTCGCGGGCGCTCGGCCTGCCGGATCCGTTCGGCGACGTGCGCGACGAGCTGCGCGCGATGTACGAGAAGAGCCGCGCCTCGGCGCGCGAGGCCGGCGTCGATCTGCCCGATTTCGACGCGTTCTGGGACGCCGGATCCGTGCGGCTGCCCGCGCCGAAGTCGTCGACCATGCTCGGGCGCTTCAGGCAGGGCGAGCCGCTCGCGACGCCGAGCGGCCGCATCGAGGTGTTCTCCGAGACGATCGACGGCTTCGGCTACGACGACTGCCCGGGCCATCCCGCGTGGCTCGAGCCCGTCGAGTGGCGCACGGGCTACCCGCTCCACCTCATCTCGCACCAGCCGTCGACCCGCCTGCACAGCCAGCTCGACGGCGGATCCGTCAGCCGAGACGCGAAGGTGGCGGGCCGCGAGGCGTGCCGGCTGCACCCGGACGAGGCGGCGCGGCGCGGGATCCGCACGGGCGACGTCGTGCGGATCCGCAACGACCGCGGCGCCCTGCTCGCGGGCGCCGTCGTGTCGGACGCCGTCATGCCCGGCGTCGTCGCGCTCCCGACGGGCGCCTGGTACGACCCCGCGCCCGATGGCCTCGAGCGGCACGGGAACCCGAACGCGGTGACGGCCGACCGCGGCACCTCGCGGCTCGCGCAGGGCACGACGGCGCAGACGACGCTCGTCGACGTCGAACGATGGGAGGGCGAGGCGCCCGCCGTCGAGGCGTTCGCGGTCCCGCCGATCGCACCCCGCTGATCCGCGGGGCAAGATGGATCCATGCCCCGCAAGATCGACACGGCCGACGGGCGCGCGGCGCTCGAGGTCGCCCGCACAGGCGAAGCCCCGCGCCCCGCGCTCGCGACGGCCGTGCGCTACCTGCTGCAGCTGCTCGAGGAGCGCGCGC
>JAJUIM010000324.1 GCA_029267645.1 Microbacterium sp. | reverse complement strand
GGCCGCACCGACGAGGGCGCCGAGGGGCTCCCGCAGCTGCTCGAGCCGCTCGATCCACGGCTCTGCCATGCCGCCCGCGGCGACGAGCGCGTCGAGCTCCGCGAGCGTCGCCCACCGCGACCCCGCCACCTCCTCGGGATCCGGCACGACGGCCGCGTCGTCGGGAACCCGCGCGACGTACACGTCGACGAGCGCGTTCGCCTCGATCACGCGGCCCACGGGCTCGAGCGCCTCGGTCGTGACGGCGAGCCCCGTCTCCTCGCCGAGCTCCCGCACGGCCGCCTGGGCGCTCGACTCGCCCGTGAGCGCGCTGCCCGCGGGGATCTCCCACTCCATGGGGTAGGTCTTCGTCGCGGCGCGCTGGGTGAGCAGGATTCGGCCGTCGCCGCGGATCGCGCACACGCTCGAGACGATGTGGAAGGCCTCGGGCGGCACGGGATCCCCTCGTCTGTGCGTGACGCCCGTCGGCGTGCCGTCGACGTCCGTGAGATCCCAGAGCTCGGCCGTCATACGCCCATGCTAGGCGCGGCATGAGGTTGACTGGTCGGCATGTCCACGATCGACGAGATCCTCACGTTCTCCGACGAGGAGCCGCCGCCCGGCGCCTCCCCGTGGGTCGTCGCGCCCCGGGCGAGCGAGATCGCGATCGCCGAGCCGGATCCCGCGTGGCCCGAGCGATTCGAGGCGGTCGCCGCGCGCGTGCGCCATGCGCTCGGCGCCCGCGCGCTCGCGCTCGACCACGTCGGATCCACGTCGGTCGCGGGGCTGCCGGCGAAGCCCATCATCGACATCGACCTCATCGTCGCGCGGCCAGCGGACGAGGCGTCGTGGCTGCCCCAGCTCGAGCGAGCGGGTTTCGTGCTCACCGTGCGTGAGCCGTGGTGGCACGAGCACCGCGTGCTGAAGCTCGCGGATCCGGACGCGAATCTTCACGTGTTCGGCCCCGAGGCGCCGGAGCCGTGGCGGCACCGCATCTTCCGCGACCACTTGCGCCGCTCCCTCGACGACCGCGCGCGCTACGCGGATGTGAAGCGCGAGGCGGCGCGCGCATCGACCGCCGCAGGCGAACTCATGGAGCAGTACAACGCCCGCAAATCGGCGGCGATCCGCGAGATCTACGCGCGCGCGTTCCGCGCGGCAGGCATCGCCTCGTGACGCCGAGGCGCGCGGCCGAGCGCGCCGTCGATCCACTCGCCGAGCCGCCGGTACGCGTCCTCACGGGCGTCGTGGCGTGAGAGGAAGACGTCGTGCAGCGCGCCGTCGATGCGGCACACCGTCACGACCGGGCCGAGGTGCAGCGCCGCGCGGGCGATGTCTTCGACGACGAGCACGGAATCGGTGCGCGTGAGCTCGTCCGACCACCGCAGCGGGCGCGCCGACCGTGCCGACAGCAGCACGCACACGGGCGCGTCGATCGCGAGCCCCCGCTCGACCGCTGCATGGCCGTCGAGGATCGCGTCGAGCCACCCCGCGTGCACGGGCATCGTGCGTTCGGGGCGCCAGGCGAGCTCGATGTCGACGGGATCCTCGGGGTCCGCCGCCTCGCGCTGCGCCCGCGTGTAGAAGCCGAGGTCGACCTGCGGGGCGCGGTCGAGCGGATGCCGGCGCGCCTGGCGGTCGACGAGCGGCGCGATCACGTCGCGCTGGCGCCTCGGCAGCTGGAACTCGAGCCACGGGCTGTTGAGGATCAGCGCGCTCGCGACGCCCGGGTGCCGATCCGCCCAGAGGCTCAGCGTGAGCCCGCCCGTCGAATGGCCCATGAGCGCGAGGCGGCGGTCCGAGCGCGGCGCGGCGGGATCCCACCCCATCGCGCCGAGCGCGGCAGCGATGTCCTCGTCGTAGGTCGCGAGGTCGGTGATGTACCCCGGCGTCTGCCCCTCGCGAAGGCTGCGGCCGTACTTGCGCAGGTCGAGCGCATGGAACCGAGCACCGCGCGCGGTGAAGGTGCGCGCCAGGCGGCGCTGGAAAAAGTAGTCCGACCAGCCGTGCACGTACAGCACGTCGACGTCGGCGAGCGGGGCGCGACGGCCGAGGATCCTGTCGGTCCACGGCGCGCGGGGCGGCAGCGCGCGCACGAGCGTCGCGACGATGTCCCCCTCGTCGTCCGCGCCGAGGGGCAGCGTGAGCTGCTCGAACTCGTCGCCGAGCACGTCGGGCCGCCAGTCGGGCGCCGCCGGAGTGCTCATGAGCCCAGCCTAGTTTCGCGCCTGCCGTAGCATCAGACACGCGACGAATGACGTGCGAGTCGACGCAGCACGATCCTTCGAGGCCGGCGCCGACGCCTACGAACGCCACCGACCCCGCTACCCAGAGCAGCTGTTCGACGACATCCGCGAGCTCGCGGGAACGCGCTGGGGCGCACGCCTGCTCGAGATCGGCGCGGGCACCGGGCGGGCGACGCTCGACCTGGCCGTGCGCGGCGCCGAGATCGACGCGATCGAGCCGTCGCGCGACATGCTCGACGTGCTCGCGGCTCGGCTCGCCTCCGCCGGGCTCGCGGAGCGGGTACGGCTGCGCGAGGCGGTCTTCGAGGACGTGGAGCCGGAGGCGCCGTACGGCGACTACCTCGAGCTGCTCGCGACCGTCTCTCGCTACGCGCTGCTGTCC
>JAJUIM010000465.1 GCA_029267645.1 Microbacterium sp. | reverse complement strand
CGACGTGAACGTGACGCCCGACCGCGGCTACGCGCTGTCGATTCGCGGCATGGCGCGCGAGTACGCGCTCGCGACGGGCGCGGCGTTCGCGGATCCGGCCGACCGCCCCGCTGACGAGGTGCGCGCGGGCAGCGGCTTCCCTCTCACGATCGACGATCAGCGCCCCGTGCGCGGCAACCCGGGTGTGCGGCAGTTCGTCGTGCGCACCGTGACCGGTGTCGACGCTTCGCGGCCCACGCCGCCGTGGATGCGCGCACGCCTGCAGCTCGCGGGCGTCCGCTCGCTCGGCCTGCTCATCGACATCACGAACTACGTGATGATCGAGCTCGGCAACCCGATCCACGGGTATGACGCAGCGCGCCTCACGGGCGGCATCACGGTGCGTCGCGCCGAGCAGGGCGAGAAGCTCACGACGCTCGATGGCGTCGAGCGCACGTTGAGCGACGAGGATCTCCTCATCGCCGACGACTCGGGCCCCATCGGTCTCGCGGGCGTCATGGGCGGCGCCGACACCGAGCTGAACGACGAGACGACCGACGTCGTCGTCGAGGCCGCCGCGTTCGACGCGGTCTCGATCGCGCGCACGGCGCGGCGCCACAAGCTGCCGAGCGAGGCCTCCAAGCGCTTCGAGCGCGGCGTGGATCCGCTTGTCGCGCACGCCGCGGCGCAGCGCGTCGTCGACCTGCTGGTCGAGCTCGCGGGCGGTACGGCGACCGATCGCGGCGCCGAGCTGCCGTTCGCGTACGAGCCCGAGCGCATCGCGCTGCCGGTCGAGTTCGCCTCCGACCTCGTCGGCGTCGAGTACGCGCCCGAGCGGCAGCGCGAGATCCTCGAGCGCATCGGCTGCGAGGTCGCCGACGCCGACGGCGGCTTCGACGTCGCGCCGCCGTCGTGGCGCCCCGACCTCGTCGACAAGTGGAGCCTCGTCGAGGAGATCGCGCGCGTCGACGGCCTCGACAAGGTGCCGTCGGTCCTGCCGCTGCCGCCGTCGGGCCGCGGATACACGCGCGAGCAGAGCGCGCGGCGCCGCGTCGCGGACGCGCTCGCGGCGACGGGGCTCGTCGAGACCATCGCGTTCCCATTCGTCTCCGAGCAGGTGAACGACCTGCACGGATCCGCCGACGGCTCGCGCCAGCCCGCCGTGCGGCTCGCGAACGCCCTCGACCAGACGGCGCCGTTCCTGCGCCGCTCGCTCATCCCCGGTCTGCTGCAGACCGCGCACCGCAACCTCGCGCGCGGCACGACCGACCTGTCGCTGTTCGAGGTCGGCACGGTCTTCCTGCCCGAGCCGGGCGTCACCTACGGCACCGATTACAACCCGCCGCGGGCCGAGCGCCCGTCCGACGAGATGCTCGACGAGCTGTTCGAATCGATCCCGCCGCAGCCGCGCCACGTGGCCATGCTCTTCGCCGGCGACGTCGCGCCGAAGCAGCCGGGCCGTGGTGCCGAGCCGGCCGGACTCGAGTCGGCGCTCGACGCCGTGCGCGCGATCGGCGAGGCCGTGGGGGTGCGCATCGACGTCGCGCAGACGCAGCGCGCCGCCCTCCACCCGGGCCGCGCCGGCGCGCTGTCGGTCGCGGGGGAGGAGGTCG
>JAJUIM010000034.1 GCA_029267645.1 Microbacterium sp. | reverse complement strand
CGCCCACCTGGCCGGCGATGCGCTGCCGACACCGGTCCCCGAAACCGCGCCCTGAGCGATTCACTCGGCGCATTGATCCATCCACCATTTGGTTTGTATGCGCATCGTTTCGCGCATAGCGTGACGACTGACCCACCCGACAGCCGAGACCCGGCAGACCCCAGAGGAGTGCACCGTGGCACACTTCACCCCGCAGGAGCTTGCGGCCCATCTCAAGGACGGCCTGCTCTCGTTCCCCGCGACCGCGTTCGACGACGGCCTCGAGTTCGATGAGCCGACCTACCGCGAGCACGTCTCCTGGCAGGCCCGCTACGACGTCGGCGGCCTCTTCGCCGCGGGCGGCACGGGCGAGGGCTTCAGCCTCACGCCCGACGAGTCGGCGCGGGTCGTGCGCGCGGCCGTCGAGTCGTCGCGCCCCGAGGTGCCCGTGCTCGGATCCGCGGGCGGCTGGACGAAGCACGCGATCGCGAACGCGCAGGCCGCCGAGGAGGCGGGCGCCGAGGGCGTGCTCGTGCTGCCGCCGTACCTCACGGAGGCCGACCAGCAGGGCCTCACGGCCCACGTCTCGGCGATCGCCGAGGCCACGCGCCTGCCGCTCATCGTGTACAACCGCGGCAATGCGATCTACTCGGCCGAGACGATGGCGCGCCTCACCGAGCGCCACGAGAACGTCATCGGCTTCAAAGACGCGACGGGCGACATCGAGCACCTCGCGAAGGTGTACGCGCGCAACGGCGACCGCCTCTTCTACCTCGGCGGCCTGCCGACGGCAGAGACCTACGCCCTACCGCTGCTGCAGATGGGCATGAGCACGTACTCTTCGGCCATGTTCAACTTCGTACCCGAGTTCGCGCTCGAGTTCTACCGCGACGTGCGCGCGCAGGACCGCGCGGCCGTGACCGAGAAGCTGTCGCGCTTCGTGCTGCCGTACCTCGAGATCCGCGACCGCGGCCGCGGCTTCGGCGTCTCGATCGTCAAGGCCGGGCTCAGGGCCATCGGCCGGCCGGTCGGCCCCGTGCGCCCACCGCTGCACGACCTCGGCGACGACGACATGGCCGACCTGACGGCCCTCATCGAGCGCGCGGGCGTCGCCGGCGCGCGCGTGTGACCCCCGAACACCGCACAAGGAGGACGTGATGACCGCACCCGAACTCACGGGGGACTCCCTCATCGCCGGCCGGCGCGTGACAGGCACGGGCGACCGCCTGCACGCGATCGCGCCCGCCACGGGCGAGACGCTCGAGCCCGGCTACTCGCAGATCGACGTCGACCAGCTGCGCGAGGCGACCCGCGCGGCCGCAGAGGCGTTCGAGTCGTTCCAGGCGCTCGCGCCCGAGGCGCACGCGGCGTTCCTCGACGACGTCGCCGACGAGATCGACGCGCTCGGCGAGGACCTCATCGTGCGCGCCGTGCAGGAGACGGGCCTGCCCGTCGCCCGCCTCACGGGCGAGCGCACGCGCACGACGAACCAGCTGCGCATGTTCGCGGGCGTCGTGCGCCGCGGCGCGTTCCGCGGCGTGCGCGTCGATCCCGCGATCCCGGATCGCGAGCCGCTGCCGCGCGCCGACATCCGCCAGCGCAAGGTGCCGCTCGGCCCCGTCGCCGTCTTCGGCGCCTCGAACTTCCCGCTCGCGTTCTCGACGGCGGGCGGCGACACGGCATCGGCCCTCGCGGCCGGCTGCCCCGTCGTGTTCAAGGCGCACAGCTCGCACCCCGGCACGAGCGAGCTCGTCGCCGGCGCGATCGCGCGCGTCGTCGCGGCCCACGGGCTGCACCCCGGCGTCTTCTCGCACATCTTCGGGCCCGGCCGCACGGTCGGCCAGGCGCTCGTGAGCGACCCCGAGATCCAGGCGGTCGGCTTCACGGGATCGCGCTCGGGAGGCCTCTCGCTCGTACAGGCGGCGCAGGCGCGCCCCGTGCCGATCCCCGTGTACGCCGAGATGAGCTCGGTCAACCCCGTCTTCGTCTTCCCCGGCGCGCTCGAGGGCGACGTCGCGGAGCTCGCGTCGGGCTACGTCACGAGCGCGCTCGGCTCGAGCGGCCAGCTCTGCACGCAGCCCGGCAGCGTCTTCGTGCCGTCGGGCGAGCGCGGCGACGCGTTCGTCGCGGCCGTGTCGTCGGCCGTCGACGAGGCGATCGGGCAGACGATGCTCTCGCCCGCGATCGCCGACGCGTGGCGGTCGGGCGCCGAGACGCGCGATGCGCACGCGTCGGTCGCGGCCCGCGGATCCGACGGCGAGGGCCCCAACGCGCCCGCGCCCGTGATCCACGCGACGGACCTCGAGGCGTTCGTGTCGAACCGCGTGCTGCAGGAGGAGATCTTCGGCGCGGCCTCGCTCATCGTGCGATATGACGACGTCGCCGAGCTGCCCGCCGCTGCGGCGCGCCTCGAGGGCCAGCTGACCGCGACGCTGCACATCGCGGACGACGACGCCGACGCGGCGCGCGCGCTCCTGCCCGTGCTCGAGCGGAAGGCGGGCCGGATCCTCGCGAACGGCTGGCCGACGGGTGTCGAGGTCGGTCACGCGATCGTGCACGGCGGGCCCTTCCCCGCCACGAGCGACTCGCGCACGACGAGCGTGGGATCCCTCGCGATCGAGCGCTTCCTGCGCCCCGTCGCCTACCAGAACCTGCCCGACGCGCTCCTGCCCGAGCCGCTGAAGGACGCGAACCCGTGGGGCGTGCCGCGCCTCGTCGACGGCCTGCCCGAGGGGGAGGCGTGAGCGCGCCGACGATCGAGCGCGTCGAGGTCGTGCCCGTCGCGGGCCACGACTCGATGCTGCTCAACCTCTCGGGCGCCCACGGGCCGTTCTTCACGCGCAACATCGTCATCGCGACCGACTCCGACGGCCGCGAGGGGCTCGGCGAGGTGCCGGGCGGCGAGGCGATCCGCCGCACGATCGAGGAGGCCGCGGGGATCCTCGCGGGCCGCCCCGTCGCGCGGTTCCGGTCGCTGCTCCGCGAGGTCGCGTCGCGGTTCGCCGATCGCGACGCGGGCGGGCGCGGGCAGCAGACGTTCGACCTGCGCACGACCGTGCACGCCGTGACGGGGCTCGAGTCGGCCCTGCTCGACCTGCACGGCCAGCACCTGGGCGTGCCCGTCGCCGAGCTGCTGGGCGACGGACAGCAGCGCGCGAGCGTGCCCATGCTCGGCTACCTCTTCTTCGTGGGCGACCCGGATCGCACCGACCTGCCGTACCTGCGCGAGCCGGACGGCGAAGACGCGTGGGAGCGCGTGCGGCGCGAGGAGGCCCTCACGGCCGACGCGGTCGTGCGGCTGGCCGAGGCGGCCCAGGAGCGCTACGGCTTCGCCGACTTCAAGCTCAAGGGCGGCGTGCTCGCGGGCGACGAGGAGGCCGACGTCGTCACGGCGCTCGCCGAGCGCTTCCCCGACGCGCGCGTGACGCTCGATCCCAACGGGGGCTGGCTGCTCGAGGACGCCGTGCGGATCGGCAGGCGGCTGCGCGGCGTGCTGGCGTACGCCGAGGATCCGTGCGGCGCCGAGGGGCGCTTCTCGGGCCGCGAGGTCATGGCCGAGTTCCGCCGCCGCACGGGGCTGCAGACGGCGACGAACATGATCGCGACCGACTGGCGCGAGATGGCCCACGCGGTGCGCGAGAACTCGGTCGACATCCCGCTCGCCGACCCCCACTTCTGGACGATGTCGGGGTCGGTGCGCGTCGCGCAGCTGTGCGCCGACTTCGACCTCACGTGGGGCTCGCACTCGAACAACCACTTCGACATCTCGCTCGCGATGTTCACGCACGTGGGCGCCGCGGCGCCCGGCGAGATCACGGCGCTCGACACCCACTGGATCTGGCAGGACGGCCAGCAGCTCACGGTCGACGCCCCGCGGATCCGCGACGGCGCGATCGAGGTGCCCGCCTCGCCGGGCCTCGGCGTGACGATCGATCGCGACCGCCTCGCCGAGGCGCACGAGCTGTACGTCGCGCACGGCCTCGGCGCGCGCGACGACGCCGCGGCCATGCAGTTCCTCGTGGACGGGTGGGCGTTCGATCCCAAGCGCCCCTGCCTCGTGCGCTGACGACGAGGCGCCGCCCGTGCGGGCGCTGCCGCGCTACTTCGCGCGCGGCAGCGCCCGCACGGGCATGACGAACGACAGGGCGAGCACGACGAGGCCGCCCGTGAGCGAGACGGCGAGGCCCGCGCGCAGCGAGCTCGCGTCGGCGATCGCGCCGACGAGCGGCGGCGCGACGAGGAACGCGAGGCGCATGAGCCACGTCACGATCGTGAGGCCGACCCCGGGGCGCAGCCCGGGGATCCGGTCGGCCTGCTGCATCGCGAGCGGGATCGTGGGCGCGCAGCCGAAGCCCGCCAGCACGAAGCCCGCGCATGCGCCCCACACGGTCGGCACGCCGATCGCGAGGCCGATGCCGCCCGCGATGAGCACGCCTGCGACCGTGACGACGGCGCGCGCCCCGAAGCGGTCGACGAGGAGGTCGCTCACGATGCGGCCGACGAACTGCGCGCCCACGAGGCCCACGAAGCCGGCGGCGGCGAGCGAGGCGGGCGCGCCGATCTCGTCGCTCAGGTAGAGCGAGGCCCACGAGAACGACACCTCCTCGACGAGCCCGCCGCCGATCGCGATGAGCAGCAGCGCGACGATGAGGAACACGACCTTCGGCGTCACGCCGCCCGCGGCCTTCGCGATGCGGATCTCGCCCGTCGCGCTCGACTCCTGCTCGGGCCCCGGCAGCGCCCACGTCATGGCGACGAGCGCGACCGCCGCGAACACCGACGAGGTGATGAGGATGTGCAGCTGCAGCGGCACCCCGAGCGCGATCGCGCCGGCCGCGATGCCGCCGCCCGTGACGGCGCCGAGCGACCACAGCGCGTGCATCGAGTTGATGATCGAGCGCCCCTTGCGTTCCTGCACGCGCAGGGCGTTCGCGTTCTGCGCGACGTCGCTGATGGCGTCCATGGCGCCCGCCGCGAGGAAGGCGGCGCCGAGGAGCAGCACGGACGGCGCCGACGCGGCCGCGAGGATCCCCGCCGCCAGCAGCGCGCTCGTGATCGCGGCGACGCGCGCGGATCCGAACCGCCTGATGAGCGTCGCGGCCGCGACGCCCGCAAGCATCGCCCCGACGGGGTTCATGGCGAGCACGACACCGTAGACGGTCGCGCTCATATCGAGCGCGTCCTTCAGCTCGGGGTACCGCGGCACGAGGTTCGCGAAGACTGCCCCGTTCGTGAAGAAGAAGGTCGAGGCTGCGATGTGGCCGCGCCTCAGCGCGCGGTCGGGGGACGTCGTCACCCGTCGATCCTGCCGGATCGGCACTCGGATGTCACACGCGCGCGATATGGTGCGCGCATGGCCGAGATACCGTCCGCCGACCCTCCGCACCCGAGCGCCGCCGCCAACAGCGAGGCGCTGCCCGTGCTGGGGCTGCAGAAGCAGCTGCCCGATCGCCCCGCGAAGCGGTCGACGATCTTCTCGTGGGCGCTGTGGGACTGGGGCCTGCAGCCGTTCAACACGATCATCGTCACGTTCATCTTCACGGCGCTGTATCTCACGACCGACGCGTTCCTGCCCGCCGACCTCCAGGCGCTCGCCGACGACGACCCGATCAAGGAGGCCGCGCTCGCCGACCTCGCGAGCGGGCTCGGCCTGGGCACGACGATCGCGGGCCTGCTGATCCTCGCCGTCGCGCCCGTGCTCGGCCAGCAGGCCGACGCGCAGGGCCGCCAGAAGCTGTGGCTCGGCATCGGCACGGCAGGCACGATCGCGTGCATGCTCGCGCTGTGGTTCGCCGAGCCCGCGCCGGCCTTCTTCTGGTTCGCCGTCATCGTCATCTCGGCGGGCACGGTGCTGAGCGAGATCGGCACGGTCAACAGCAACGCGCTGCTCGTGGGCATCGCCTCGCCGCAGAACGTGGGCCGCATCTCGGGCCTCGGCTGGGGCTTCGGATACCTGGGCGGCGTCGTCGCACTCGTGCTCGTGCTCGTCTTCTACGCGGGCGGCTGGTTCGGCCTGCCCGACGAGGGCGGGCTGCCGTTCCGGCTCATCGCCGTCGGCTGCGCGATCTGGGCGATCGTCTTCGCGATCCCCGTCTTCCTCAAGGTGCCCGAGCCGGCGCCGCTCGGCAAGCCCGAGCGCCGCGTCGGGTTCCTGCGCAGCTACGCGCTGCTCGTGCGCGACGTCGTCGGCCTGTACCGCTCTCGCGCGACGCGCAACACCTTCTGGTTCCTCGTCTCGAGCAGCGTGTTCCGCGACGGGCTGAGCGGGGTGTTCGCCTTCGGGGCGATCATCGCCTCGCAGGTGTTCGACTTCGACTTCATCGCGATCGCGGTGTTCGGCCTCGCGGCCAACCTCATCGCGGGGCTCTCGACGATCGTCGCGGGCCGCTGGGACGACCGCTTCGGACCCAAGGCCATCATCGTCTTCTCCCTCGCGGGCATGGTCGTCGCAGGCCTCGTCGTGTTCTTCTTCGCGGGCGCCGGCCCCATCGTGTTCTGGATCTTCGGCCTCGCGCTGTGCGCCTTCGTCGGACCCGCGCAGTCGGCCGGCCGCTCGTTCCTCGCGCGCGTGACGCCCGCGGGCCGCGAGGGCGAGATCTTCGGCCTGTACGCCACGACGGGCCGCGCCGCGAGCTGGATGTCGTCGCTCCTGTGGACCGTGTTCATCGCCGCGACGGGCGCGACCGTGTTCGGCGTGCTCGGGATCGTGCTCGTGCTGCTGCTCGGCCTCCTGCTCGTGCTGCCCGTGAAGGCGCAGAAGCCGTGAGCGCCGCGGCGGAGGCGCGGCTGACAGACTTGACCCCATGACGCGCCGCATCGCCTTCCTGGACATCGACGGAACGATCCTCGACCACGCGGGGGCGATCCCCGACTCGACGCGGGAGGCCATCCGCGCCGCGCGCCGCGCGGGGCACCTCGTCTACCTCGCCTCGGGCCGCGGCCCGACCGAGGTGGAGGACCGCGTCGCCGGCCTCGGCTTCGACGGGGCCGTGCTCGGCGCGGGCGCCTACGCGTGGATCGGCGAGCTGTGGCGCGAGGGCGGCTGGCGCATCGAGCGGCTCATGGATCCCGCCCGCGTCGCCGAGCTCGTGCGCACCTACCGCGAGGTGGGCGCCGACTTCGTGTTGCAGGGCCGCGACGACGTGTGGGCGACGCAGCACGCGTTCGACCGCCTCGCGCGCACGCTCGAGGCCGAGGGCCGCCTCACCGACGAGACGCGCGACGCGCTGCTCGGCCGCATCGAGATCACCGACGACCCGCCGCACGAGGGCATCGCGAAGTCGGTGTTCTCGAGCGACGACCTCGGCACGTACGAGGCCATGAAGCTCGCGCTCGGCGACGCCTTCACCGTCATCACGGGCACGATGCCCGGCCTCGGCACGGCGGGCGGCGAGATCTCGCCCGCGGGCGTGAGCAAGGGATCTACGCTGCTGCTCGTGCTCGACGAGCTCGGCATCGACGTGGCCGACGCGATCGCGATCGGCGACAACAACAACGACCTCGAGATGCTCGACGTCGCGGGCGTGGGGATCGCGATGGGCAACGCGACGCCCGAGGCGCGCGAGGCCGCGGACGAGGTGACGACGGCCGTCGACGACGACGGCATCTGGAACGCGTTCCGGCGGCACGGCCTCATCTGAGACCCCTCTGAGGCCCCCGGAAACCGGAGAACCCGGGCTGCGCTCCCCCGATCGCTGCCCGGGCCCCGAACCTTTCGGTTGTCGGTGCGGCTCAGCCGCGAGATCCGACATGAACGAGCGTACGGGGCGCGCGATCGCGAGTCCGGCCCTTTTCACCCTTTTCACCCACGCATCACCCTCGAATCACGCGCCGTCACCCCGCGTGCGAAGATGGAACCACGATGAGCAGGGGGTGACGATGACCGATCGCGACCGACTGAGTCGTCCGCGCCTCGTCTCGCTCTGGCGCCGGGTGACTCCGGGGGCGACCGTGCTCGTGACGGCCCAGCACCGCAGCGGCGTCGCGACGAGCGTGCGCGAATGGCTCGCCGAGACCGACCAGACGCTCGTGCGCTGGTCGTCGAACCGCACCGACGTGCCCGCCGACTCGCCCGACGCCGACGTCGTGCTGCTCGAGCTCGAGGGCATGCGCGACGGCCACATCACGGCGACGCAGAACGTGCGCGAGCGGTGGCCGAACGCGACGCTCATCGCCGTGTCGAGCACGCAGTGGCCGCCGGGCCTGCTCGACCTGGGCATCCGCCCCGAGCGCGTCTTCTCGGGATCCCTCTTCGGCTTCACGGCCGACGAGGTGCTCGACCGCGCCGAGCAGCTGGGGCTGCCGCTCACGTGGGACGAGGCGACGGGCCTCATCGAGCGCGTCGGATCGCACGCGGGCTTCGTCGATGCCGTGCTGCGCGCCGCCGCGGCCCGCGGCGCGCTCGACGACGCGGCCGTGCACGCGGGGTGCGACGAGGCGACGGCGCACTTCGCGGGATCCGCCGCCGCGGGCGTGTTCCGCCCCAACGGGTGGCACGCCGTGCTCGTCTCGGCGCGCATCGGCCCCATGCCACGGCGCACCCTCATCGCCGTGTGGAACCGCGACGAGGTCGTGCGCGCGGCCCTCGACAACATCCTGCAGTCGGGCTTCTTCGTCCAGGACCTCGACCGCGACACGATCGAGCTGCGCCCCGACATCCGCGCCGCGATCATCGAGCGCATGGAGCGCGAGGCGCAGATCGAGCAGGTCGACTCGGCCGTCGCGGCCCTCGCATCGCAGCTGCTGACGGCCGGCAACACCGACGACGGGTGGGCCGTCGTCGCCGACCTGCCCGCCGCCCGCACGCGCCTGCTCGCGCGGCACTGGTGGCAGATCGGCGAGACCGACGTCGAGCGCGCCCGCCCGTGGCTCGAGGAGGCCGTGCTGCGGGATCCCGATCCCCTCCTGCGCCTCGCGCTCGCGCGCACCCTCATCGACATCACGAGCGCCGACCACTCGGGCAGCATCCCCGAGGACGCGAGGCGCACGGCGCGCGACCTGCTCGACGAGCTCGGCGCGCTGTGCACCGACGCGCAGCTCGTGGCCGAGACCCTGCGCGGCGTGCTGCTGCGCCTCGAGGGGCGCTTCGACGAGGCCGTCGAGATGCACGAGCGGCTCGCGGACGAGAGCGCGGGCGCGACGGCCGATTCCGGATCCCCCTCGGCCCTTCGCAGCCTCGTGCAGACGCACGTGCTGCTGCAGGCGGGCCTCAGCGCGATCGACGCCGCGCGCGTCGACCTCGCGGCCGACCGCTTCGCGGCCGCGGCGGCCCTCGCGCACTCGACCGAGCACGAGCGCCTCGCGCGCTTCGCGCACGAGATGCTGCTGCTCGTCACGCCGGGCGGGGCGCCGGATCCCTCGGGCTTCCAGGCGCGCATCGACAGCCTCGTCGGCGCGCACGTGTCGACGCCCGCCATGCGGCGCCTCGTGTCGCTGTCGAGCGCGCTGTACGTCATGGATCCGTGCGGGCTGCAGGAGGCGCTCGACGACGTCGACGCGCCCGTCGTCGACGACCCGCTCGTGCTGCGGTTCGTGTCGGTCGCGCTGCGCACGATGGCGCACGGGATCCTCGGCACGACGCACCTCGGCGTGCGCGAGCTCGAGCTGTTCTCGCAGAGCATCGAGCAGCACCCGCTCTCGCCCACGCACGAGGTGCTGCTGCTGTGGGCGCGCACCGAGTCGCTGACGCACTCCGGGGCCGGGGATCGCGCCCTGCAGCTGCTCAACGACGCGCCCGCCGCGGCAGCGCGGATCGTGCCCCTCGACGTGCTGCGCGCCCGCGCCCACCTGCGCGAGAAGGCGCCCGAGCGCGCGCTCGCGTGCCTCGCGTCGGCGCCCGCAACGCAGGGATCCGGCGTGCTGCCCGTGTGGTCGCACGTCGTGCTGTTCCTCGCCTACCACGCGATCGGCAGCGAGTCGTCGCTCGACGTCGCGCGGCAGCACCTGTCGTCCGCGATCGTCGCGGCCTCACGCGCGCGGCCGCTGCTGCCGTTCGCGATGCAGGGCATGGGCGCGCTCAACACGACGATCCAGCAGGCCGAGCAGATCGCGCTCGACCCCGCCGGGCGTCGGTTCGTCGACGAGCTCATCCGCATGCGCGACGCCCTGCAGCTCGCGACGAGCGCGACGCTCACCCTCAGCGAGCGCGAGCGCACGGTCGTCGCCCACCTCACGCAGGCGTCCTCGACGAAGGACCTCGCCCAGCGCCTGCACGTCTCGCCCAACACCGTGAAGACGCAGCTGCGCTCGATCTACCGCAAGCTCGGCGTCACGTCGTGGGCCGAGGCGGTGTCGACCGCCCGCCGCCTGGGCCTCGCGGAGTAGGGGCGGGTCAGAGCCAGCCGAGGAGCGCCGCGACGAGGCAGAGCGTCGGCACGACGAGCGAGGCGAGCGCCATGCCGAGTGCCGAGGAGGCGCCCGTCGTCGGGCCGTCCTCCATGGCGCGTGCCGTGCCGATCGCGTGCGCCGAGACGCCGATCGCGAGGCCGCGGGAGACGGGATCCTTGATGCGCACGAGGTTCAGCAGCGGCGGCCCCGCGACGGCACCCACGATGCCCGTGAGGACCGAGAACACGGCAGCGAGCGAGGCGTCGGCGCCGAGGACCTCGGCGACGGCGGCCGAGACGGCCGACGTGGCGTGCTTGGGCGCGAGCGAGAGCAGGAGGTCGTGCGGCACGCCGAGCGCCCACGCGAGCAGCACCGTGACGACGCCGCCGACGATCGCGCCCGCGACGCAGGCGATCACGAGGGCGGGCAGCAGGCGTCCGAGCTGCTTCGCGTGGCGCTGGATGGGGAAGGCGAGCGCGACGATCGCGGGGCCGAGCAGGGCCGTGAGCGGCACCGTGCCCGCCTGATATGCCTCGAGCGGAGTACGCGCGACGAGCAGGATCGCGACGAGCACGATCGTGCTGATCAGCACGGGATTCAGCCACCCCGCCCCGAACCGCGAGAGCCACACGGCGCCGGCCCAGACGAGCAGCGTGACGGCGAGCGCCCAGATCACGAGCGCGTCCTCCGCATGAGCAGGTCGGCGACGAACGCCGCCGTGAGGAACGTCACGAGCCAGCCCGCGACGAGCGCCGCGGCGAGCGCGAGGGCGTGCTCAGCGAGGTCGCCGAATGATCCGACGATGCCGACCGCGAGCGGCACGAGCAGCAGCGGCAGCACGGCGATGAGCGAATCCGCCGCGGGCGCGATGAACGTCGCGGCCGGCCTGCGCAGCGGCGTCGCGAGCACGACGAGGAACAGCGCCATGCCGAGCGTCGACCCCGGGATCGGCAGGTCGAGCCACGCCTGCAGCGCGTTGCCGCCGGCCGCGAACGCGACCAGCACCCCGAGCCCGAAGAGCCACCGCGCGACGCGGTTCGGCCGATCCTCTTCGCTCATGCCGCTCCCTCTCTCTGCCTGCCCCTCGCCCCCGAATCCTCCCACGCGGCGTGCGCCAGCTGCATTTCCGCAAGTCTCCGCCGGATCCACAAATCTCCGAAAAGTCCACCGTGGCTTCCCGTGGACTCGGCGGAGACTTGTGGACTCGCAGGAGACTTGCGGACCCGCGACCCACCACTCCGGGATCCCGTGACGCCGTGTGACGTGCTCGCTTGAATCGTGCGGCGGGTCAGG
>JAJUIM010000052.1 GCA_029267645.1 Microbacterium sp. | reverse complement strand
GACGGCCTCGGGGCGGCGGCGCTCGACGTAGCCGAGTGTCTCGGCGAGGAAGGCGCCCGTGTGGCTGTCGGGATTCTTGGCGACCTGCTCCGGAGTGCCGGTCGCGACGATCGTGCCGCCGCCGGATCCGCCCTCGGGGCCCAGGTCGACGATCCAGTCGGCCGACTTGATCACGTCGAGGTTGTGCTCGATGACGACGACCGTGTTGCCCTTCTCGACGAGGCCGTTCAAGACCTCGAGCAGCTTGCGCACGTCTTCGAAGTGCAGACCCGTCGTCGGCTCGTCGAGCACGTAGATGCTGCGTCCCTTGCTGCGCTTCTGCAGCTCGGTCGCGAGCTTGACGCGCTGCGCCTCGCCGCCCGACAGCGTCGTGGCCGCCTGGCCGAGCCGAACGTAGCCGAGGCCCACGTCGACGAGCGTCTTCATATAGCGGTGGATCGCCTGGATCGGCTCGAAGAACTCGGCGGCCTCGGCGATCGACATCTCGAGGACCTCGGCGATGTTCTTGCCCTTGTAGTGCACCTGGAGCGTGTCGCGGTTGTAGCGCTTGCCGCCGCAGACCTCGCAGTCGACGTAGACGTCGGGCAGGAAGTTCATCTCGATCTTCAGCGTGCCGTCGCCCGAGCACGCCTCGCAGCGCCCGCCCTTGACGTTGAAGCTGAAGCGCCCGGCCTGGTAGCCGCGCACCTTCGCCTCAGGCGTCTCGGCGAAGAGGTTGCGGATGCGGTCGAACACGCCCGTGTACGTCGCGGGGTTCGACCGCGGCGTGCGGCCGATCGGCGCCTGGTCGACGTGCACGACCTTGTCGAGGTGCTCGAGGCCCGTGACGCGCTTGTGCTTGCCCGGCACCGTGCGCGCGCCGTTGAGCTTCTGCGCAAGCACCTCGTAGAGGATGTCGTTGACGAGCGTCGACTTGCCGGATCCGCTCACGCCCGTGACGGCCGTGAAGACGCCGAGCGGGATCTCGGCGTCGACGTCCTTGAGGTTGTTCTCGCGGGCGCCCACGATGCGCAGCATGCGCTTCTTGTCGATCTTGCGGCGCTTCGCGGGCGTCTCGATCTGCCGGCGGCCCGAGAGGTAGTCGCCCGTGATCGAGCGCTCCTCCGACGCCAGCTCGGTATACGGCCCCGAGTGGATGACCTCGCCGCCGCCCTCGCCCGCAAGGGGCCCGATGTCGACGACCCAGTCGCTCGACTCGATCGTCTCCTCGTCGTGCTCGACGACGACGAGCGTGTTGCCGAGGTCGCGCAGCGCCTCGAGCGTCTCGATGAGGCGGCGGTTGTCGCGCTGGTGCAGGCCGATCGACGGCTCGTCGAGCACGTAGAGCACGCCCGTGAGTCCCGTGCCGATCTGGGTCGCGAGGCGGATGCGCTGCGCCTCGCCGCCCGACAGGGATCCCGCCGCGCGGCTGAGTGTCAGATAGTTGAGGCCCACGCGCAGGAGGAACTCGAGGCGCACGCGGATCTCGCGCAGCACCTGCCCGGCGATCATGGCCTCGCGGTCGGTCAGCTCGATCGAGTTCACGAGCTCCATCGCGTCGTCGAGGCTCAGGTCGGCCGCCTGGGCGATCGACCGGTCGGCCACGCGCACGGCGAGGACCTCGGGCTTGAGGCGCGCGCCGTTGCAGACGCTGCACGGGATCTCGCGCAGGTACTCTGCCCAGCGCGCCCTGGCCGTGTCGGACTCGGCCTGCGCATACTGGCGCTCGATGTACGGCACGACGCCCTCGAAGCCGCTCGCGTAGCGCACCTCACGGCCCCAGCGGTTCTTGTACCGCACGTTGACCTTGTAGTCCTGGCCGTAGAGCACGGCCTCGCGCACCTGGTCGGGCAGCGCGACCCAGGGCGTGTGCAGCGAGAAGTTGAGGTCGTCGGCGAGACCCTCGAGCAGGCGTTCGTAGTACTGGAACAGGCCCTTGCCCTGCGTCGTCCAGGGTACGATGACGCCGTCGGCGATCGAGAGCTCCTCGTCGCCCAGCATGAGGTCGACGTCGACCGACATCTTCGTGCCGAGGCCCGAGCAGGCAGGGCACGCGCCGAACGGCGCGTTGAACGAGAAGGTGCGAGGCTCGATCTCGGTGAGCTGCAGCGGGTGCCCGTTGGGGCAGGCGAGGTTCTCGCTGAACGACTGCCAGGCGTCGTCGCCCTCTTCGTCGACGTAGTTGACCTGGATCACGCCGCCCGCGAGGTCGCGCGCCGTCTCGACCGAGTCGGTCACGCGGCCGATCATGCTCTCGCCGCGCGCGACGAGGCGGTCGACGACGACCGAGATGTCGTGCTTGTACGACTTCTTGAGCTTCGGCGGCTCGGAGAGCTGGATGAGGTCGCCGTCGACGATCGCGCGCGAGAAGCCCTTGGCACCGAGCTCCTTGAAGAGGTCGACGAACTCGCCCTTCTTCTGGCTCACGACGGGGGCGACGACCTGGTATCGCGTGCCCTCGGGCAGCCCGATGAGCTGGTCGGCGATCTGCTGCACCGTCTGGCGCTCGATCTTCGCGTCGCAGACGGGGCAGTGCGGCACGCCGATGCGCGCCCACAGCAGGCGCATGTAGTCGTAGATCTCGGTGATCGTGCCGACCGTCGAGCGAGGGTTGCGGTTGGTCGACTTCTGGTCGATCGACACGGCGGGGCTGAGCCCCTCGATCGCGTCGACGTCGGGCCGGTCGACCTGCCCGAGGAACTGGCGCGCGTAGGCGCTGAGCGACTCGACATAGCGGCGCTGGCCCTCGGCGAAGATCGTGTCGAACGCGAGGCTCGACTTGCCCGAGCCGCTCAGCCCGGTGAACACGATCATCTTGTCGCGCGGGATCTCGAGGTCGACGTTGCGGAGGTTGTGCACGCGGGCTCCGCGCACGGTGATCTTCTGGTCGGAGTTCACGGGGATGATCGGCACCCGACAAGTCTAGGTCGAACCTCCGACATGTGGACATTTGTTCGAGCGATTCCCCCAGCTGTTTCGAAGATCGCCGCCGTCAGCCCCCGGATTCGCGGCGGCGCCCACGGGACCCTGCCGCGAACAGTGCGACGACGCCGGCGAGCGCCGCCGCGCCCGCGAGGACGACGACCGGGAGCGACGCCCTGTCGCGCGCGGGCAGCGACGCGACGAGTCCCGCGGCCTGCGCGATCGCCTGCACCGCGAGGAAGCGCCAGACGACGGGCAGGATCGCGCGGACCGTGATCCTCGTGCGCGCCGGGAGCAGCAGCGTGACCGCCGACAGCACGTGCACGGCATGCACGACGGCGAGCGCGAGCGCCGTTCGCCCCGGCTCCGGATCCTGTTGGATCACGCCGATCGCGACGACCGCGATGCCGACGTAGGCGGTGCGCATCGCCGGGAACACCGCGGCGACGAGAGCGGCGACGACGCCGACTACCTGCCAGAGCGTGACGGGCGTGAGCGCGACGACGCCGAGCGAGAGCACCGCCGCGAGCGCGCCGCGCACTGCCCATGCCGGCGCCGCGGGCGGCGCGACGAGGCGGTGCGCCGCCGTCACGAGGGCCTCCTGGCGAGCGTCTCGAGCGCGCGCGGGCCGTCGTCCGCCCATCGCACGACCTCGACGCGAGCTCGTCGAAGCGCACGGACAGTCTCTTCGCGCTCGGCGCGCACGAGGCGCAGCGCATCGCGCTCGGACGCACTGAGCCGCGCCTCGTCGAGCGACGGGAGCACGTCGACGACGACGACGAGGTGGCCCGCGGCCGCCCACGACAGCGCGAGCTCGGACGACGGACCGTCGAGCAGGGTCGAGACGACATAGACGACCGCGCCGGGCCCGACGGGCGGCGTGCGCGCCGACAGCCTCGCGGGATCGCGGACGCCGAGCGTCGCTGCAGCGTTGACGAGCCTGGCGCGGTGGCGGGCGCCCCCGCCCGCGCGCAGGATTCGGCCGCCGACGCCCAGCTCGTGCAGCGCGACCCTGTCGCCGTTCGCGATGCCCGCGGCGCCGATCGAGCGCGCCGCCTCGCGGGCGAGGTCGAGCGACGTCGTGCCGCCGCCGTCGGGATCCCCGGACGGCCACGTCGCGACGACCTCGCCGATATCGACCGTCGCGTCGACCACGATCGCGATCGTCGCGTCGCTCAGCGCATCGACCCGGCGCACGAACAGCTCGCCGGTGCGGTGCGCAAGGCGCGCGGTCGCCTTCCAGTCGACACGGCGCAGCTCGTCGCCGGGCGCGAAAGGGTGGATGTCACGGAAGTCTCCGCCCTGCCCCGGCCTGCGCCCGGGGTGCGCGCCGTGCGCCCCCGAGAGCCGCGCGGGCACCGGCAGTGCCCGGATCCTCCGCTCTGCAGGCGGCAGCGCCTGCTCGACGATGTGCGGCGCCGTGCTGTCGCCCGCCTCGCCCGCATCGAGGTCGATCGCTCTCGCCGAGGCGCTGACGGGCGTCCACGTGCCCGAATGCCGCGCGGGGCTCTCTGCCGTCACCTCGTCGCCGTCGGCCACGACGATGTCGCGCGCCCGCACGGATCCGAGCACGACCGTCGCGTGGACCGGGCCTCCCTCGCCGGCGATCTCGAGACGCGTACGAACGACGCCGTCGTCGTCACGTTCGGGCGCGCCCGTCGAGACGGTCGGCGGGTGCGATCGCCTGGCGCGGCCCGCGCCGAGGGCGACCGTGAGCGCGATCGGCAGCGCGAGCGCGACGACGTCGGCCCGCGAGGTCGCAAGTCCGACCGCCGCGAGCAGCGTCGCGACGACGGCGCCCGCCGCGGCGACAGATCCGCGCGGACCCTGCGTCACCGCGACGACTCCGCCGTCGGCGGCACGGGAACGCGCGGCAGGACCCGCGCGACGATGCTCGCGGGGCTCGTGCCCGCCGCCCACGCCTGCGTCGTGAGGGTGAGCCGGTGCGCCAGGACCGGCACGGCGACGCGCTTCACGTCGTCGGGGCGCACGTAGTCGCGGCCCGCCATGGCCGCGAGCGATCGGGCGAGCAGGAGCAGCGCCTGCGAGCCGCGGGGCGACGCGCCGACCGCGACGTCGGCGTCGTCTCGCGTCGCGCGGGCGAGAGCGACGCAGTACCGCACGATGTCGTCGTCGACGTGCAGCGCCTCGACGCGGCGCTGCAGATCGCGGAACTGCGCGGCGTCGACGACGGCATCCACGTGCGCTGCGTCGGCGCGGCGCGCGATGCGCCCGAAGAGGATGTCGGCCTCGTGGTCGGCCGTCGGATAGCCGACGCCGAGCCGCACCATGAAGCGGTCGAGCTGCGCCTCCGGCAGCGCGTAGGTGCCCTCGTATTCGATCGGGTTCGACGTCGCGATGACGTGGAACGGCTCGGCGAGCGGGAACCGACGGCCCTCGACCGTCACCTGCCGCTCTGCCATCGCCTCGAGCAGCGCCGACTGCGTCTTGGGCGTCGTGCGGTTGATCTCGTCCGCCAGCAGCAGGCCCGTGAAGATCGGCCCCTCCCGGAACGCGAACTCCCCCGTGCCGGGCTCGAAGACGAACGACCCCGTGACATCGCCCGGCAGCATGTCGGGCGTGCACTGGATCCGACGGAAATCGAGGCCGATCGCGGCCGCCAGCGAGCGCGCCGCGAGGGTCTTGCCGAGCCCGGGAACGTCCTCGAACAGCACGTGGCCGCCCGCGAGCAGCGCGCCGAGCGCGATCTCGAGCGGGTCGTCCATGCCGATGACGACCGTGCGCACGCGCTCGATGATGGTCTGTGCGGCGTCTGCGATCTCGGTCATGCGTTGCGCTCCTTGGCGTCGTCGGATGGGTGGGGCTCTGCGCGCTGCAGCCGTTCGACGCGGGCGACTGCGTCGCGGACATCGGCTCGCGTGAGCGCGGATCCGCGCAGCGCGGCGAGGGCGGCTGTGCCGAGCAGCTGTTCGACCGCGCCGTCGTCGTTCGGGTCGACGCCGCGGGCGCGCACCACGCGCTCGACGAGGCGTCGCAGGCGGGAGGACGCCGCGGATCCGACGGGGCCTCGCCGGGCGTCGAGGGACGCCGCGATGCGGACGACATCGGAGCGGCCTCCGGCGCGGTGGCGCACGACGTCGAGCCGCTGCGGCGGCGGCGTGCGCGCGTGATCGGCGAGTGCGAGCACGACGCCGAGTACCGCGACCGCCACGGCCCACGCGAGCGCGAACACGGGCTCGACGCCGATGAGGACGAGCACGACGAGCGTCGCGACCGCGGCGGCCGCGACGAGGAGCGCGCGTCGGCGGGTCACGTCCACGCCTCGCGGATCCGCACGAGCGCGTCGCGCGCGGCCTCGCGCTCGGCTGCGTCCGCTTCGTGACCGCCGAAGCGCACCCGTTCGTAGATGCCGAGCAGGCGCGTGAGGTCGGCCGCCGCGGCGGGCCGCTCGCCAAGGATCCGCGTCGTGAACTCGCCGGGCGTCTCGGCTGCCCCGCGCGCGCGCCCCGCGTCGGCCGCGGTCTCCTCGAGCCCGATCCAGGCCGAGACGATCGCATCGGCATGCCGCGGCGTCTCGGCGAAGCGGGCGATCGCGCCGTCGATGCCTCGGCGCACGGTCGGGGCGTCGACCTGTTCGGTCGCGCCCGCGGCGATGTCGTCGAGGACCGCCGCCGCACGCGCACGGTGGGGCCTGTTGCGCAGCAGCCGTCGGGCGACGAGCACGAGGATCACCGCGACGCCCGCGGCGAGGACCGCGAGGGCGATCGCGTTCAGCAGGTCGACGGGCAGCTCGAGGCCCCGGGGGCTCGAGGTGTCGGGCTCGAGGCCGAACGCGGGAGGCGGGGCGGTGACGGACGGCAGCGGATTCGGCTCGCGGTCGCTCTCGAACGCGAGGTCGGGCGGATCGAAGACGGGACGCCCCTGCAAGAGGGCGGCGCCGATCATCACGGCGAACAGCAACGCGACGACGACGGCGGGCCAGATCAGCGCGCGCGGCGCTCCCGGATCGCGCGACGCTGCCATGCCCTCACCCTATCGACCGGTCAGGCGTGGCCCGCCTTCACCATCTGGCGCAGGGCCGACTTGAGGTCCTGCACCTCGTCGCGCAGGCGGGCCGCGAGCTCGAACTTGAGCTCTTCGGCCGCCTGTACCATCTGCTGGGTGAGATCGGCGATCGTCGCCTCGAGCTGCTCGGCGCCCTCGGCCGCGATGCCCTCGTGCTTCGCGACGGGCGTCGCGGTGCGCCCCCGGCCGCCGTCCTTCACGCGGGGATCGCGCTTCGACTTGCCGAGCAGCTCGGCCGTGTCGGCCTCCTCCCGTGCGAGCGCGTCGGTGATGTCGGCGATGCGCTTGCGCAGCGGCTGCGGGTCGATGCCGTGCTCGAGGTTGTAGGCCTTCTGGATCTCGCGACGGCGGTTGGTCTCGTCGAGCGCGCGCTGCATCGAGTCGGTGACGCGGTCGGCGTACATGTGCACCTGGCCCGACACGTTGCGCGCCGCGCGGCCGATGGTCTGGATGAGCGAAGTCTCGCTGCGCAGGAACCCCTCCTTGTCGGCGTCGAGGATCGCGACGAGGGACACCTCGGGCAGGTCGAGGCCCTCGCGCAGGAGGTTGATGCCGACGAGCACGTCGTAGATGCCCTGGCGCAGCTCGGTGAGCAGCTCGACGCGCCGCAGCGTGTCGACGTCGCTGTGCAGGTATCGCACGCGCACGCCGTTCTCGTCGAGGAAATCGGTGAGCTCCTCGGCCATCTTCTTCGTGAGCGTCGTGACGAGCACGCGCTCGTCGCGCTCGGCGCGGACGCGGATCTCCTCGAGCAGGTCGTCGATCTGCCCCTCGGACGGCTTGATGACGATCTCGGGGTCGATGAGGCCCGTCGGGCGGATGATCTGCTCGACCACGCCGTCGGCGATGCCCATCTCGTACGACCCAGGCGTCGCGGACAGGTAGACCGCCTGGCCGATGCGCTCCTTGAACTCGTCGAAGCGCAGGGGCCGGTTGTCGAGCGCGCTCGGCAGGCGGAACCCGTGTTCGACGAGCGTGCGCTTGCGCGAGGCGTCACCCTCGTACATGGCGCCGATCTGCGGCACCGTGACGTGCGACTCGTCGATCACGATGACGAAGTCGTCGGGGAAGAAGTCGAGCAGCGTGTGCGGCGGCTCGCCCGCCTCGCGGCCGTCGAGGTGACGCGAGTAGTTCTCGATGCCCGAGCAGAAGCCGATCTGCTGCAGCATCTCGAGATCGAAGGTCGTGCGCATCTTGAGGCGCTGCGCCTCGAGCAGCTTGCCCTGCCCCTCGAGCTCGGCGAGCCGGTCGGCGAGCTCGGCCTCGATCGTCGTGATGGCGCGCGCCACCGTGTCGGTGCCCGCGGCGTAGTGCGTCGCAGGGAAGACCGCGACCGCGTCGAGGCTCTCGATGATCTCGCCCGTGAGCGGGTGGAGGCGGTGGATCGCCTCGATCTCGTCGCCGAAGAGCTCGATGCGGATCGCGTACTCCTCGTAGACCGGGATGATCTCGATCGTGTCGCCGCGCACGCGGAAGTTGCCGCGCGAGAAGTCGACGTCGTTGCGGTTGTACTGCATGTTGATGAAGCCGCGGATGAGCTCGTCGCGGTCGTACCGCTCGCCCACCTGCAGCGCCACGAGCGAGCGCAGGTACTCTTCCGGCGAGCCGAGGCCGTAGATGCACGAGACGGTGCTGACGACGACCACATCGCGCCGGCTGAGCAGCGAGTTGGTCGTCGAGTGCCGCAGGCGCTCGACCTCGGCATTGATCGAGCTGTCTTTCTCGATGAAGGTGTCGGACTGAGGCACGTATGCCTCGGGCTGGTAGTAGTCGTAGTACGACACGAAGTACTCGACGGCGTTGTGCGGCAGGAGGTCGCGGAACTCGGTCGCGAGCTGGGCCGCGAGGGTCTTGTTGTGCGCGAGCACGAGCGTCGGGCGCTGGATCTGCTCGATCAGCCACGCCGTCGTCGCCGACTTGCCCGTGCCGGTGGCGCCGAGAAGCACGACGTCGGTCTCGCCCGCGTTGATGCGGTCGGCGAGCTCTCTGATGGCCTTCGGCTGATCGCCCGAGGGCTCGTACTCGCTGACCACCTCGAACGGGCGAACGCTGCGTGTCGTCTGCATGCTTCCAGGCTATGCCGCACCACTGACATCGGAACCGCCGCCGAGCGATACCCTGCGCGCGCTCAGCTGCGCAGGCGCTCCCACAGGTCGTCCGCCTGGCGGATCGTGTCGTCGATCGTGCCCGACGTGTCGATCACGACGTCCGCGAGCGCGAGGCGCTCCTCGTCGGACGCCTGGTTCGCGACGCGGGCCGCCGCGTCCTCGCGCGTCATGCCGCGGTCGGACACCATCCGCTGGATCCGCTCGTCCGCAGGCGCGTGGGCGACGACGACGAGGTCCCACTCCCCCGTACCCCGCGCCTCGCGCAGCAGCGGGACGTCGTAGACGACGATCGCGTCGGGATCCGCCGCCCGCGCCGCCTCGAACCGCCGCTGCGTCTCTCGTTTCACGGCCGGGTGCACGATCGCGTTGAGCGCCGCGAGGCGGTCGGGATCCGCGAAGACCATCGCGCCGAGCGCTGCGCGGTCGAGGGATCCGTCGGCCGCGACGACGCCGGCGCCGAACTCGCGGACGATCGCGTCGAACACGGGCTGGCCCGGCTGCTGCAGCTCGCGCACCGTCGCGTCGGCGTCGACGATGCTCGCTCCGTGCTCCGCAAGCCGGCGCGCGATCGTCGATTTGCCCGAGGCGATGCCTCCGGTGAGTGCGATGAGGGGCATG
>JAJUIM010000477.1 GCA_029267645.1 Microbacterium sp. | reverse complement strand
CCGACGAGCGTCGCGCTGATGACGGTGCCGAGCTCGGATCCGGTCAGGCCGAACTCGTTCTCGACGCTGATCGAGACGAACGACATGGCCGCGACGTCGAAGCCGTCGTTGGCGTTGAGCAGCACTGCGACGGCGACGATCGCCCACTGATACGCCGTCATGGGCGCGTTCTCGAGGTGGCTGCGAAGGTCGGGGTCCGTGCGGGGGTTCGCGGACATCGAGAGGTTCCTCCATCGGGACGAGCTCGGGATCCGCGTCGTCGCGGATGCGCACAGCCTAGCGAGAAGGCGCCCGCGCCGGGCATGCGAAAAGGGCGGACCGGCCGAAGCCGATCCGCCCTCTCGAGGCGTGAGCCGTCAGCTCACCACGAGGACTTCGTGATGCCGGGCAGCTCGCCGCGGTGCGCCATGTCGCGGAAGCGGACACGCGACAGGCCGTACTTCGTGAGGACACCGCGCGGGCGGCCGTCAATGACGTCGCGCGAACGCACGCGGACGGGCGAGGCGTTGCGGGGCAGCTTCTGCAGGCCCACGCGAGCGGCCTCGCGCTCCTCGTCCGACGCGTTCGGGTTGACGAGGGTCTTCTTCAGCTCGAGACGCTTCTCGGCGTAACGGGCCACGATCTCCTTGCGCTGCTCGTTGCGCGCAATCTTGCTCTTCTTCGCCATGCTTAGCGCTCCTCGCGGAAGTCGACGTGCTTGCGGACCACCGGGTCGTACTTCTTCAGCACGAGGCGGTCGGGGTTGTTGCGACGGTTCTTCTTGGTCACGTACGTGAAGCCCGTGCCCGCCGTCGAACGCAGCTTGATGATCGGACGGATGTCCTGTGCCTTCTTCGCCATTAGAGCTTCACACCCTTCGCGATGAGGTCCTTCACGACCGACTCGATGCCGCGGGCGTCAATGACCTTGATGCCCTTCGCCGACACGTTCAGCGTGATCTTGCGGCCCAGCGAGGGCACGTAGTACGTCTTCTTCTGCACGTTCGGGTCGAACCGGCGCTTCGTGCGACGGTGCGAGTGCGAGACGTTGTGACCGAAACCGGGGGTGGTTCCCGTCACCTGGCACACAGCAGCCATAGTTCACTCTCCTTCAATACCGTGGCCCAGAGCGGGCCACCCAAGATCTCTTGCCTGCACGCCCTCCGCCCGCCCGTTGCCGGGCTGTGTTCGAGCGAGGAGCGCACGAACTGTGCACAGGAGCGTGCACAGCCAAAGGGAGAGCTTACCAGAGCCGGGCGTGTCGCCTCTCAGGATTCGGACATGACGGCGCCGCGGCCCGCGCGGAACGGCGAGACGGTGGAATCCCCGGGGATCCAGAAGCGCCACGGGAACGCGGCCGTGCCCGCGATGCCGGCGACGCCGACGCGGGGGCCGCGCGCCACGTCGGCGAGCGGCTCGTCGCGGATCCAGAGGCGCGCGACCGCGCCCGCGCGCGGGACGGATCCGATCGCGTCGATGCCGTCGTGGTCGGGGTGGCGCAGCCCCACGGCCTGCCCGAGGCGGCCGGGG
>JAJUIM010000157.1 GCA_029267645.1 Microbacterium sp. | reverse complement strand
GTGTCGCCGGGGCGGTAGGTCTCGTCGAGGCGCTGCAGGCGCTCTGCCGCCGCGGGCGAGGTCGACGCGTCGGTGATGCGGCGCTGCGCGATGCGGCCGAGGGGATCCAGCGCGGGCGCCTCGGGCGGCGTCTCGGGCCACCACACGACGACGGGGGCGTCGGGCAGCAGCAAGCCCGTCACGAGCGACTCGGGGTTGCTCGCGGCCTCGCCGTGGGCGCGGAGGATGACGACCTCGCTCGCGCCGGCGTCGCCGCCCACGCGGATCTGGGCGTCGAGGCGCGGGGCGTCGTCGGGGTGGGTGACGAGCACGATGACGCGCATCGGGTGCTCGCGCGAGGCGTCGTTCGCGGCCTCGATGGCCTCCTCGACGGGGCGGTGGTCGCTCTTGATGATGAGCGTCAGCACGCGGCCCAGGGCGACGGCGCCGCCCTCCTCGCGCACCGAGACGAGGCGCTTGGCGACCGTGCTGACGGTCGTCTCGTTGAGGTCGATGATCACGGGCGCCTCCAGACGCGGCCATCCTGCGCCAGCAGGGCATCGGCAGAAGCGGGGCCCCAGGAGCCCGGCTCGTACTGTTCGAGGGGCTCCTTGAGCGAGGCCCAGTACTCCTCGATGGGATCGAGGATGCGCCAGGACAGCTCGACCTCCTCGTGGCGGGGGAAGAGGGGCGGGTCGCCGAGCAGGACGTCGAGGATCAGGCGCTCGTACGCCTCGGGGCTCGCCTCCGTGAAGGCGTGGCCGTAGCCGAAGTCCATCGTGACGTCGCGCACGTGCGTGCCGTTGCCGGGCACCTTGGATCCGAAGCGGATCGTCACGCCCTCGTCGGGCTGCACGCGGATCACGAGCGCGTTCTGGCTGAGGTCGGACGTCTGCCCGCGCGAGAACAGGTGCTCGGGCGCCCGCTTGAACACGACCGCGATCTCGGTCACGCGGCGGCCGAGGCGCTTGCCCGTGCGCACGTAGAACGGCACGCCGGCCCAGCGGCGCGTCTCGATCTCGAGCTTGATCGCCGCGTAGGTCTCGGTCGTCGAGTCGGGGTTCATGCCGTCCTCGTCGAGGAAGCCCGTGACCTGCTCGCCGCCCTGCCAGCCGCCGCCGTACTGGCCGCGAGCCGTCGCCTTCGAGAGGTCCTCGGGCAGCGTGACGGCCGCGAGCACCTTCTCCTTCTCGGCGCGCAGGTGCTCGGCCGAGAGGCTGATGGGCTCCTCCATCGCCGTGAGGGCGAGCAGCTGCAGCAGGTGGTTCTGGATGACGTCGCGCGCGGCGCCGACGCCGTCGTAGTAGCCGGCGCGGCCTCCGACGCCGATGTCCTCGGCCATCGTGATCTGCACGTGGTCGATGTGGCTGCGGTTCCAGATCGGCTCGTACAGCTCGTTGGCGAAGCGCAGCGCCAGGATGTTCTGGACCGTCTCCTTGCCGAGGTAGTGGTCGATGCGGAAGATCGCGTCGCTCGGGAACGCCGCTTCGAGCGAGTCGTTGAGCTCGCGCGCCGACTCGAGGTCGTGGCCGAAGGGCTTCTCGATCACGACGCGACGCCAGCGGTCGCCGTCGGCCGTCTCGTCGACGAGGCCCGACTTCAGCAGCTGCTGCGCGACGACGTCGAACGCCTTCGGCGGGATCGACAGGTAGAAGGCGTGGTTGCCCATCGTGCCGCGCTCGCGGTCGAGCTCGTCGACGGTCGACCGCAGGCGCTCGAACGCCTCGGGATCGTCGAACGTGCCCTGCACGAAGCGGATGCCCTGGGCGAGCTGCTGCCAGGTCTCCTCGCGGAACTCGGTGCGGGCGTGCTCTTTGACGGCGTCGTGCACGACCTGCGCGAAGTCCTGGTTCTCCCATTCGCGCCGGGCGAAGCCGACGAGGGCGAATCCGGGCGGCAGCAGGCCGCGGTTGGCGAGGTCGTAGACGGCGGGGAGGAGCTTCTTACGGGCCAGGTCGCCGGTGACGCCGAAGATGACGAGGGCGCTGGGGCCTGCGATGCGATTGAGGCGACGGTCGTCGCTGTCGCGCAGCGGATTGACGCCGCGCTGGATGGGAACAGGCATGGATTCCTTCAGGGAGGCGATTGTCGGGCGGCCGGACCCGCGTCGGGCCTCCCGCGCGAACGCGAGAAGCCCGACGGACCGGTCAGCGGGCCGACTCCAGGGCGTCGGCGACGGTCTTCTGCAGGTCGTGCCACGAGGCGATGAACTTCTCGACGCCCTCGTCCTCGAGCACCTGGGTCACGTCGGCGAAGTCGACGCCGACGGCGGCGAGCTGCTCGAACACGGCGTGCGCGTCGCCGTAGTTCGGCGTGACGGCGTCGCCGGCGATCTCGCCGTGGTCGAACGTCGCCTCGAGCGTCTTCTCGGGCATCGTGTTGACGGTGCCGGCCGCGACGAGCTCCGTCACGTACAGCGTGTCGGGCAGCGACGGATCCTTGACGCCCGTCGAGGCCCAGAGCGGACGCTGCACGTTCGCGCCGGCGGCGACGAGGTCGGCCGCGCGCTGCTCGGCAAACGTCTTCTCGAACAGCTCGTAGGCGAGTCGCGCGTTCGCGACGCCGGCCTTCGACTTGAGGGCGAGGGCCTCGTCGGTGCCGATCGCCGCGAGGCGCTTGTCGACCTCCGTGTCGACGCGCGACACGAAGAACGAGGCGACCGAGTGGATCTCCGACAGGTCGTGACCCGCCTCGCGCGCCTTCTCGAGGCCCGCGAGGTACGCCTCGATGACCTCCGCGTAGCGCTCGAGGCTGAAGATGAGCGTGACGTTGACGCTGATGCCCGCGCCGATCACCTCGGTGATGGCGGGCAGACCCGCCTTCGTCGCGGGGATCTTGATGAGCGCGTTCTCGCGATCCACGCGAGCCCACAGGTCCTTCGCCTGCGCGACCGTGCCGACGGTGTCGTGCGCGAGGTCGGGGGAGACCTCGATCGACACGCGGCCGTCGACGTGGTTCGTGCGGTCGTAGACGGGGCGGAAGATGTCGCACGCGTCGCGCACGTCGTCCGTCGTGATCGCGAAGATCGCGTCGTCGGTCGTGGCGTTGGCGCTCGCGAGCTTCGAGACGGCCTCGGCGTACGACTCGCCGTGCGAGAGCGCGCCGGCGAAGATCGTGGGGTTCGTCGTGACGCCGGTCACGTCGCGGTTCTCGATGAGCTCCGCGAGGTTGCCCGAGGTGATGCGGTTGCGCGACAGGTCGTCGAGCCAGATGCTGACGCCGGCAGCCGAGAGCTGAGCGGTGGGGGAGGTCATGCGTTCTCCTTGATGGTCTCGCGGGCGGCCTCGACGACCGCCTCCGTCGTGATGCCGAACTTCTGGAACAGCGTCTTGTAGTCGGCCGAGGCACCGAAGTGCTCGATCGACACGCTGCGGCCGCGGTCGCCGACGATGCCGCGCCACGGCAGGGCGAGGCCGGCCTCGACGGAGACGCGCGCCGTGACCGACGAGGGCAGCACGCTCTCGCGGTACTCGTCGCTCTGCTCTGCGAACCACTCGAGCGACGGCGCCGACACGACGCGGGCGTTCACGCCCTCGCCCTTCAGCTGCTCGCGCGCCTCGACGGCGAGCTGCACCTCGGAGCCCGTGGCGATGAGGATGACGTCGGGCGTGCCGCCCGGCGCCTCCTGCAGCACGTAGGCGCCCTTCGCGGTGAGCGCGGCCGAGGCGAACTCGTCGCCCGCGGCCTCGCCCGCGCCGCGGGCGTAGGTCGGAACGCCCTGGCGCGTGAGCGCGAGGCCCGTGGGGCCGCCGCGGCGACGCAGCGTCTCGAGCCACGCGAACGCCGTCTCGTCGGCGTCGGCGGGGCGCACGACCGCGAGGTTGGGGATCGCGCGGAGCGCCGCGAGGTGCTCGATCGGCTGGTGCGTCGGGCCGTCCTCGCCGAGCGCGACGGAGTCGTGCGTCCAGACGAAGATGCTCGGGATGCTCATGAGCGCCGCGAGGCGGACCGCGGGGCGCATGTAGTCGGCGAACTGCAGGAACGTGCCGCCGTAGGCGCGCGTCTTGCCGTGCAGCACGATGCCGTTGAGGATCGAGCCCATGGCGTGCTCGCGGATGCCGAAGTGCAGCACGCGGCCGTACGGCGATCCCGTGAACTTGCCCGTCGAGTGCTCGGGCACGTTGAACGAGTCGGCCCCGTCGATCGTCGTGTTGTTCGAACCGGCGAGGTCGGCGGATCCGCCCCACAGCTCGGGCAGCTTGGCCGCGAGGGCGTTGAGCACCTTGCCGGAGGCCGCGCGCGTCGCGATCGACGAGCCGGCGTCGAAGGTCGGCAGCGCGCTCTCGAGGCCCTCGGGAAGCTCGCCCGCCTCGAGGCGGTCGAGGAGCGCCTTGCGCTCGGGGTTCGCAGCGGCCCACGCGTCGAAGCGCTGCTGCCACGAGGCGCGCACCTCGGCCGCGCGCTGCGCGAGCTTGCGGGTGTGGGCGATGACGTCGTCGGCGACCTCGAACGTCTTCTCGGGGTCGAAGCCGAGCACCTGCTTCGTGGCCGCGAGCTCTTCGCCGCCGAGCGCGGATCCGTGGATGCCGCCCGTGTTCTGCTTCTTCGGCGCGGGCCAGCCGATGATCGTCTTGAGGATGATGATCGAGGGCTTGTCGGTCTCGGCCTTCGCGGCCTCGATCGCGTCGAAGAGGGCCTGCACGTCCTCGATGTACTCGCCGGTCTTCTTCCAGTCGACCTCGAGCACCTGCCAGCCGTAGGCCGCATAGCGCGCCGCAACATCCTCGGTGAACGCGACGTCGGTGTCGTCCTCGATCGAGATCTGGTTCGCGTCGTAGATCGCGATGAGGTTGCCGAGGTGCTGGTGGCCCGCGAGCGAGGACGCCTCGCTCGTGACGCCCTCCTGCAGGTCGCCGTCGGACGCGATCACGTAGACGAAGTGGTCGAAGGGGCTCTCGCCCGCAGGGGCTTCGGGGTCGAACAGGCCGCGCTCGTAGCGGGCCGCGTAGGCGAAGCCCACCGACGAGGCGAGGCCCTGTCCGAGCGGGCCGGTCGTGATCTCGACGCCGTCGGTCTCGCCGTACTCGGGGTGACCCGGGGTCTTGGAGCCCCACGTGCGCAGCGCCTTGAGGTCGTCGAGCTCGAGGCCGAAGCCGCCCAGATAGAGCTGCACGTACTGGGTCAGCGACGAGTGACCCGCCGAGAGGATGAAGCGGTCGCGCCCGATCCAGTGGGTGTCGGCCGGGTCATGGTTCATAACG
>JAJUIM010000179.1 GCA_029267645.1 Microbacterium sp. | reverse complement strand
CGGATCCGAACGGCAGGAAGCTGCTGCGCCTCGAGGTGCGCAACTCGCAGACGCCGATCGAGAAGAAGCCCGAGTGGATCAAGACGCGCGTCAAGCAGGGCCCCGAGTATCGCGAGCTGCACGGCCTCGTGAAGAGCGAGGACCTGCACACCGTGTGCCAGGAGGCGGGCTGTCCCAACATCTTCGAGTGCTGGGAGGACCGCGAGGCGACGTTCCTCATCGGCGGCTCGCAGTGCACGAGGCGCTGCGACTTCTGCCAGATCGACACGGGCAAGCCCGCCGACTACGACACCGACGAGCCGCGGCGCGTCGCCGAGTCGGTGCGCCGCATGGGCCTGCGTTACGCGACCGTCACGAGCGTCGCGCGCGACGACCTCGACGACACGGGCGCATGGCTGAACGCCGAGACGGTGCGGAAGATCCACGAGCTGAACCCGAACACGGGCGTCGAGCTGCTCGCGAACGACCACGGCGGCAACCCCGACTTCCTCGGTCAGATCTTCGACGCGCGCCCCGAGGTGTTCGCGCACAACGTCGAGACGGTGCCGCGCGTGTTCCGGCGGATCCGCCCCGCCTTCACCTACGAGCGGTCGCTCGGCGTGCTGACGCAGGGCCACGAGGCCGGGCTCATCACGAAGTCGAACCTCATCCTCGGCATGGGCGAGGAGCCGGAGGAGGTCGAGGACGCCCTGCGCGACCTGCGCGAGGCAGGCTGCGACATCATCACGCTCACGCAGTACCTGCGCCCGTCGCCGCGCCACCTGCCGGTGCAGCGCTGGGTCAAGCCCGAGGAGTTCGTCGAGCTGAAGGGCGTGGCCGAGCGCATCGGCTTCCTCGGCGTGCTCGCCGGCCCGCTCGTGCGCTCGTCATACCGCGCCGGCCGCCTGTGGGCGCAGTCGATGCGCGAGAAGGGTCGCGAGATCCCCGCGCACCTGCAGCACATCGCCGACAGCGCGCCCGCCGAGTTCGCGCAGGCCGTCTGACGCCCGATCCCCCTGGGAGCGATAGGCTGGACGGCGGTCTGTTTCTGGACCGCGTCCACCTCACAGCTCCCAGGGGGATCCATGCGTCCGCTGCGCCGCGCCATTCCGGCCCTCGCCCTCGTCTCACTCGCCGCCCTCGCCGCCGGCTGCTCGGCCTCGCCGGGAGGCGGCGACGCAGAGCCCGTCGAGGGCGGCACGCTCGTCTACGCGACGGGCGACGCCGAGCCCACGTGCCTCGATCCGCACGTCGGCGGCAACTATCCGCAGGGCCTCATCTCGACGCAGTACCTCGAGCCGCTGTTCGGCCGCACCGCGGAAGGAGAGATCGTGCCGTGGCTCGCCGAGTCGGGCGAGGCGTCCAACGACGGGCTCACGTGGGACATCACGCTGCGCGACGACATCACCTTCACCGACGGCACGCCCTTCGACGCCGAGGCCGTCAAGGTCAACATCGAGCACCTCCAGGATCCCGACACGGCGTCGTCGACGGGCTACCTCGCGGTCGAGCAGGTCGAGAGCGTCGAGGTCGTCGACGACACGCACGTGCGGCTGCACCTCTCGACGCCGAAGTCGGCCATGCTCGAGGTGCTCAGCCAGCAGTGGGCCGCCATGCAGTCGCCCGCCGGCATCGAGCGCGGCATGGACGAGAACTGCCAGGCGCCGATCGGCACGGGTCCGTTCGTCGTCGAGAGCTGGACGCCGCAGGAGCAGGTCACGCTCGTGCGCAACGACGACTACGTCTCGACGAACCCCGAGGCCGACCACGACGGCCCCGCGCACGTGGAGCGCGTCGAGTGGCGCTTCATCCCCGACGCCGCGACGCGGCAGGCCGCGCTCGCGTCGGGCGAGGTGAACGTCATCGACAACCCGCTGCCGACCGACATCGCATCGGCCGAGGATCAGGGCTTCGGCCACATCGACGCGCCGCGCCCCGCCTCCGCCAACCGAATCGAGCTCAACTCGGCGCAGGCGCCCTTCGACGACGATCTCGTGCGCGAGGCGTTCATCCGCTCGGCGGATCCGAACCCCGGCATCGAGACGCTCTTCGCCGGCACCGCGACGCGCTCCTACTCGGTGCTCTCGAGCGCCGAGCCCGTCGCGCTGAGCGACGAGGAGGCCTTCCGCACCGACGCCGACGAGGCGAACGCCCTGCTCGACGACGCGGGATGGACCGAGCGCGACGACGACGGCACGCGCATGAAGGACGGCGAGCGGCTCACGGTGCGCTTCCCCGTCTCGACGAACCAGTCGACCGCGGCCGAGCAGTCGCTGTTCGAGCAGATCCAGGCGAACACGGCCGCCGTCGGGTTCGACGTGCAGCTCGAGCCGACCGATCTGTCGAGCTGGTACGGAGCGCTCGCCGCGCACGAGTACGAGGCGGTCTCGGCGCCGTACACGACCGTCGGGCCCGACGTGCTGCGCATCCTCTATCACTCGGACGGCACCATCCCGGCGCCCTCGGGCTACTTCGCGAACAACGCGCAGCTCACCGACCCCGAGCTCGACGCGCTGCTCGAGGACGCCCTCGCGACGACGGACGCGGACGAGAAGGCCGAGCTGTACACCGAGGCGCAGCGCATCATCATCGACAGCCACGCCGTGCTGCCGCTGTACGACCAGCAGAACCACTTCCTCACGAACGGCGTGGAGGGCGTCACGACGATCCACACGATCTCGACGCCGACGCTCGTGAACGCGCAGCTCACGGAATGACCACCTCGCGCGGCCCGTGGCGCGTCGCGCTGCCCGCGCGGTGGATCGCGGCGAAGATCGGCGCCGCGATCCTCGTGATGTGGATCGTCGCGACGCTCGTGTTCTTCGCGCTGCGCGCGTCGGGCGACCCGCTCGAGGCGATCCTCGGCGGCCCGGGATCGCAGGCGGGCCCCGAGGCCGTGCAGGCCGCGATCGAGCGCTACGCGCTCGATCAGCCGCTCGTCGTGCAGTACCTGCTGCAGCTGCGCGACATCGCGACGCTGCAGCTCGGCGACTCGTACGCGAGGCGGCAGCCCGTCGCGGATCTCATCGGCGATCAGCTGCCGAACACGCTGCTGCTCGCGGTGCTCGCGCTCGCACTCGCCTGGGTCATCGCGGTCGCGGGCGCGCTCGTGCAGGCCGTCTCGCGGGGCCGGTGGGGCAGGGCCGTCGGGGCGGTCATGCACGGGCTCGAGGTGGTCGCGAGCGTCGCGCCGCAGTTCTGGCTCGGCGCCGTGCTCATCATGCTCTTCGCCTCGTCGCTCGGCTGGCTGCCCGCGACGAGCGCGTCGTCGGATCCCGCGGCGCTCGTGCTGCCGGTCGTGACGCTCGCGGTGCCGATCGCCGGCTTCCTCTCGCAGGTCTCGCGCGATGCCCTCGCCGACGCCGACGCGGCGCCCTTCGCCACGACGGCCCGTTCGCGAGGGGCGGGCGAGATCCGCGTGCTGCTGCGCCACACGCTGCGCCACGCGAGCCTGCCCGCCATCTCGCTGTCGGGCTGGGCGTTCGGAAGCCTGCTGAGCGGCGCGGTCGTCGTCGAGGTGCTGTTCGCCCGCCCCGGCCTCGGCCGCCTGCTGCAGGAGGCCGCGCTGTCGCGCGACGTGCCGGTCGTCGTCGGAGCCGTCGTCCTCGTCGCGCTGCTGTACGTCGTCGTCGTGATCGCGACCGACGCGCTCGAGCTCGTCGTCGATCCGCGCCTGCGGCGCTCCGCAGCAGCGCTCCGCGCACCCGACGTGGCGGTGGGCGCATGAGCGCCGTCCGAGCCGGGCTCGGCCGCCTCGGCGTCGCGGCTCCGGTCGCGGCGGTCGTGCTCCTGGGGATCCTCGTCGCCGTCGCGGCGCCGGGCCTCCTCGCGCCGGGCGATCCGCTCGCCGTCTCCCCCGCCGAGGGCTTCCGCCCGCCGTCGCTCGCGCACCCGTTCGGCACCGACGAGTCGGGCCGCGATGTGCTGACGCGCGTCATCCACGGCGCCGCGGCCTCCGCCGGCATCGGGCTCGCCGCGACCGCGATCGGCGTGGGCCTCGGGCTCGTGCTCGGCTTCGCATCGGGGCTCGGGCCGCGCGTCGTCGACGCCGCGCTCAGCCGCATCATCGAGGTGCTGTACGCGCTGCCGACGCTCGTCATGGCGCTGCTGTTCGTCGCGGTGCTCGGTCCCGGCCCGCGCAGCTCGATCCTCGCGATCGGGCTCGCGACGGCGCCGGGCTACGCCCGCATGATCCGGGCGCGCGTGCGGCAGGTCGTACGCAGCGACTACGTCGCCTACGCCCGCCATGAGGAGACCTCGGCGCCGCGGATCCTCGTGCGCCACATCGTGCCCAACACCGTGTGGCCGCTCGTCGCGATGATCACGCTCGGCGTCGGACAGGCGATCGTGTGGGTGTCGGCACTGAGCTTCCTCGGCCTCGGGGCAGAGCCGCCGTCGCCCGAGTGGGGATCGATGCTCAACGCGGGCCGCGTGTACATCGGCTCGGCGTGGTGGATGACGCTGTTCCCCGGCCTCGCGATCGTCGTCACGGCGACGGCGCTCACGGTGCTCGGGCGCCGCCTGTCGAAGGGAGTCGCGGCATGAGTCCGCTGCTGCAGCTCAGCGACCTCACGGTCGACCTGCCCCGGTCGGGCCGCGTGCTCGACCGCGTCTCGCTCGCGCTCGCCCCCGGCGAGGCGCTCGGGATCGTCGGCGAATCGGGCGCGGG
>JAJUIM010000330.1 GCA_029267645.1 Microbacterium sp. | reverse complement strand
GTGGACCCAGGGGGACTCGAACCCCCGACCCCCTGCATGCCATGCAGGTGCGCTACCAGCTGCGCCATGGGCCCGTGTGAAGTTGTTCTCCCTCGCGGGCAACTCCAATACTTTACAACGACCTCACTCGACTGGCGAAATCGCCTCTTCCGACGGGCGTGTCGGCAGCTCGAACGGCGCCGTCGGGCAGTCCTTCCAGAGGCGCTCGAGCGCGTAGAACTCGCGCTCCTCGCGGTGGAACACGTGCACGACGAGGTCGCCGAAGTCGCAGAGGATCCAGCGGCCGCCCGCCTTGCCCTCGCGGCGCAGCAGCTTGTGGCCGGCCTCGTGCAGCACGCGCTCGATCTCGTCGGAGATCGCCCCCACGTTGCGTTCGGACCGCCCCGTGACGATGAGGAAGATGTCCGCGAGCGGCATCGGCTCCGAGACGTCGAGCGCGACGAGGTCCTCACCGCCCATCTTGTCGGCCGCGACGGCCGCGGTCTGGAGCATGTCGACAGACGAGGGGTTCACTGGTTGAAGACTCCCGTGAAGTAGAGGGTTGCGAGCGTGGCGACGGCCACGATTCCGAGTGCGCCGGCGGTGATGCCGAGCGCCATGAGCATGCCGCGCCCCTTTTCGGGTGCGGGCGGCCGGAGCACCTCTCCGGCGGACTTCTGCGTCGAGATCGCCGCCGAGGCCGCGATCGGCGTCGGCGACGAGGCGGCGGGCAGCTCGCCGTCAATGAGGACGGCGTCGACCTCGCGGCCATCGGTCGTGCCCTTCGCGGCGCCCGTGGATCCGAGCCCCTCGGGCAGCCGGTGCGAGCTCGTCATGATGATCGAGCTGGGCGACGTCGTCGCGTACTGCTCCATGAGCTCGTCGAAGCTCGCGGCGTCGGGCTTCGTCTGCGACGCGCCGACGCCCGCGCCGAACGTCGGGCTCAGCGTCGGGAACTCGTGCACGGTCGTGCTCGGCTCGGGCTCGGCGTCGGCCGGCTCGCGGCGCTCGGGCTCCTGCGCCGCGGGCTGCTCCTCGGGAGCCGGATCCTCGGGGGCTTCGACGTCGGTCTCGCGAGCATCCGGGACGGGCGTCGACAGCGCGACGTCGGACGGCTCGGGAGCGGGCTCGTGCTCGGAGGCCGCCTCGGCCTTGCCGTGCTCGGCCTCGACCGCGGGCGTGATGACGGGCACCTCGTTGGTGCGGAGCCTGCGCATCTCCCGCCTGGTCAGCGGCGGGTGCGCGCTCGTCTCCGCGGGCGCCGACGTCGCGACGACGTGATCCTCGGGCCGCTGGGCCGGGGGCGCGACGGGCTCCTCGTCGGGGGCCTCCTGAAGCGCATCGCGAACCGCGCTCTCCCCGCCCCGGGCGCGGAGCTCTCGCAGCTCGCGCCGCGTCAGCGGTCGCCTGGCCTGCTCGCCGGAAGTGCTCATACCCTGCTCCGATAAAGATGATGTTTCGCGATGTACTGCACGACGCCGTCGGGGACGAGATACCACACCGGCAGCCCCTGCTCGACCCGTGCCCGGCAGTCAGATGAGGATATCGCCAGCGCCGGAATCTCGAGGCGACTGACGCGGTCACTCGGCAGATCCTCAATGTCGAGCACGTGCCCCGGCCGCGAGACGGCGACGAAGTGCGCGAGCTCCCACAGCTCGTCGTGGTCGCGCCACCCGAGGATCTGCGCGACCGCGTCGGCGCCCGTGATGAAGAAGAACTCGGCGCCCGGGCGCTCGCGGTGCAGGTCGCGCAGCGTGTCGACCGTGTAGGTCGCGCCCTCGCGCTCGATGTCCACCCGGCTCACCGTGAAGTCGGGGTTCGACGCCGTCGCGATGACCGTCATCTCGTAGCGCTGCTGCGCCGCCGACACCTCGTCCTTGTGCCAGGGCTGGCCCGTCGGGACGAAGACGACCTCGTCGAGATCGAAGCTCGTCGCGACCTCGCTCGCGGCCACGAGGTGGCCGTGGTGGATGGGGTCGAACGTGCCGCCCATCACACCGATGCGGGCCGGCCGCGACGCCTGGGTCACTGTGACGTGCCCGTCAGTGCTGCTCGTCGGCGTGCTCGGTCGGCTCGGAGTGACGGTGTGCCACGTTCGTGTACGACGCGCACACGAGTGCGAGCAGGCCGAAGACCGCGGCCGCGATCAGGCCGTACGGGAGGGTCTCGAGGGCGACGTTGCCGTGGTGTTCGGCCTCTGCCGCGAGCGTGACGATCGAGGAGGCGAAGTGCATCCTGGCTCCGTTCGATTTGGAAGGGTGTCGGTGACCCCAGCCTATCGCCTGGGGCTTCGGATCCGGTTCAGGCGCGGATCTGCCCCGCGCCGCGCCCGATCCACTTCGTGCTCGTGAGCTCGGGCAGGCCCATCGGCCCGCGCGCGTGCAGCTTCTGCGTCGAGATGCCCACCTCGGCGCCGAACCCGTACTCGCCGCCGTCGGTGAATCGCGTGGACGTGTTCACGTACACGGCCGCCGAGTCGACCTCGGCCAGGAAGTGCTCGGCCGCGCGCACGTCGGCGGTGACGATCGTCTCGGTGTGGTGCGTGCTGTAGCGGGCGATGTGCTCGATCGCGTCGTC
>JAJUIM010000003.1 GCA_029267645.1 Microbacterium sp. | reverse complement strand
GAGGGCCCTGCACGTGCCCTCGCCCGTCACGCACATCGCGCTGCGCCAGCTGACGATGCCCGCCTGGTCGCGCGTCGTGCGCGCGGGCGATGCGATCTCGCTCGACGACCTCGACATCGTGAGCCGGGCGACCGAGCTCACGCACCCGATCCTGCTGCTGCACAGCGACGACGACGGTTTCGTGCCGTCGGAGGCGTCTCGAGGGCTCGCGGCCGCGCGCCCCGACCTCGTGACGCTCGTGTCGTACGAGCAGGCGCGGCACACGAAGCTCTGGAACTTCGACGAGGAGCGCTGGGCGGGCTACCTGCGCGGCTGGCTCGACGAGCGCGGGCTCTCGCGAAAGGACGCAGGTCGGGCGCAGTAGTCTGAAGGGCGATGACTGCCGCCACGATCGTCCGGCTCGCCGAGCGCCACCCTCGCCTCACTGGGGAGGAGATGCTCGCCAGCCTCGTGCCCCCGCCACAGTTCGACGAGGCGACCTTCGCGTCCTATCGCGCCGACGAGGCCTACCCGTCGCAGAGCGAGGCGAAGGAGCTGCTCTCGCGCTTCGCGGCGGCCGGTTCCGAACCGGTCGCGCGCGGCGGCCTGTTCTCCTTCGGCCGTCGCAAGGCCAAGGCCGCCCCCGAGATGAAGCCGGGCGTGTATCTCGACGGCGGGTTCGGCGTCGGCAAGACGCACCTGCTCGCGTCGATCTATCACGCGGTGCCCGCGCGCCGAAAGCTCTTCGGGTCGTTCATCGAGTACACGGCGCTCGTGGGGGCGCTCGGCTACAAGCACACGGTCGACCTGTTGACGGGCACCGCGCTCGTCTGCATCGACGAGTTCGAGCTCGACGACCCGGGCGACACCATGGTCATGACGCGCCTGCTCGGCGAGCTCGTCTCGACCGGCACGCGGCTCGCCGCGACGAGCAACACGCCCCCGAACGCGCTCGGCGAGGGCCGGTTCGCGGCGCAGGACTTCCTGCGCGAGATCCAGTCGATGTCCGACAGCTTCCAGACGATCCGCATCGACGGCGTCGACTTCCGTCAGCGCTCGCTCGACGGGGGAGCGGCCGTCACGGATCCCGCCGACTACGACCGCGTGCTGCGCGAGGCGGGCGACGAGGTCTCTGACGACGTCTTCGACGACCTCGTCGCGCACCTCGCGCAGGTGCATCCCTCGCGCTACGTGCGCCTCGTCGACGGCCTCGACGCCGTCGGCCTGCGCGACGTGCGCCAGATCACCGACCAGTCGGAGGCGCTGCGCTTCGTCGCGTTCGTCGACCGCGTCTATGACGCGCAGATCCCGATCCGCGCGACGGGCCTGCCGCTCAACGAGGTGTTCTCGGACGAGATGCTGCAGGGCGGCTACCGCAAGAAGTACCTGCGCGCGATCTCGCGCCTCGTCGCCTCCTCGCACGCCTGAAACAGGCTCTTCACACAGCGCGGTTCGACGTAACACGTCGGTAACCGTTAGCGCACCCTGCGGGAAACGCCGAACGGCCACCATGGCGATATCCGCGACGGAATGCCCGCCGCGGATTATGCACCGTTCGACCCGTAAGGAACAACATGGACAGCGGCAACCTCGCGTGGGTCATCATCGCCACCGCGCTCGTGCTCCTCATGACGCCGGGCGTCGCCTTCTTCTACGGCGGCCTCGTGAAAGCGAAGAGCGTCGTGAGCATGATGATGATGAGCTTCGGCGCGCTCGGCATCGTCACGGTGCTGTGGGTGCTCTTCGGCTACAGCATGATCAGCGTCGACTCGCCGTGGAGCTTCGCGGGCAACCCGTTCGCGGACTTCGGCCTCACGGCGACGATCGCGGACGACCCGACGGGTGAGGGAACGATCGCCGTGGCCTTCGCCGCCACGTTCGCGATCATCACGACCGCCCTCATCTCGGGCGCCATCGCCGACCGCGCGAAGTTCGGCGCATGGATGGTGTTCGCCGCCATCTGGGTCGTGCTCGTGTACTGCCCCGTCGCCGCATGGGTCTGGGGCGGCGGATGGATCTTCAACCTCGGCAGTCTCATGTTCCCGGACGCGGGCGTCGAGGTCATCGACTGGGCCGGCGGCACCGCAGTGCACATCAACGCGGGCGCCGCTGCCTTCGCCCTCGCGATCGTGCTCGGCAAGCGCGTGGGCTTCTCGAAGGGCAACCACAAGCCGCACAACGTGCCCCTCGTCATGCTCGGCACCGCACTGCTGTGGTTCGGCTGGTTCGGCTTCAACGCCGGCGTCACGGCCGCTCCGCTCGGCGAGGAGGGCGGCCTCGGCACCGGCCTCATCATCATCAACACCATGGCCGCTCCCGCGGCCGGCATCCTCGGCTGGATCATCGTCGAGAAGCTGAAGGACGGCAAGGCCACCTCGATCGGCGCCGCATCGGGCGCCGTCGCGGGCCTCGTCGCCATCACGCCCGCCTGCGCCTCGCTCGAGCCGGTCTGGGCGATCGTCCTCGGCCTGCTCGTCGGCGCCGTGTGCGCCCTGGCCGTCGAGCTCAAGTGGAAGCTCGGCTACGACGACTCGCTCGACGTCGTCGGCGTGCACCTCGTGGGAGGCCTCATCGGCACCGTCTACCTCGGGTTCTTCGCGATCGACACGGGCCTGTTCACGGGCGGCGGCATCGAGCAGCTCGTCGTCCAGGTGATCTCGGCGGTCGCCGTGCTCATCTACTCGTTCGTCGTCGCGCTCGTGCTCGGCTTCGCGATTGAGAAGACGATCGGGTTCCGCGTCAAGAATGAGGACGAGATCGCCGGCGTCGACGTGTCGGTCCACGGCGAAGAGGGCTACGCGATCGTCGAGCGGTGAGCGCCGCTCGATCCGCGCGGTGACCGCCGCGCACCCACCCACACAGCACAGCACGGCGCGGGGCGTCGCTTTCACGGAAGCGGCGCCCCGCGCCGTTCCGCGTCAGGCGAAGAGGTCGAGGATCGCGCGCGCCGTCGGCACGTCGGTCACGAGCTCGTTGATGAGGGATCCGCGCGCCGCGCCCACGATGCTCGGCGCCTTCTGCGCGCCGACGGCGATCCCGACGGCGTGGGGGATCGCCGCGAGCACGTCGCGCGAGGTGCGCACGAGCCGGTCGCTGCCGTCGAACTCGATCGCCGCGCCGTCGCGGTCGAAGAAGTTCAGGCACACGTCGCCGACGGCTGACGTCAGCGCCTCGCTCGCGGCGGGGATGCCCCGCGCCAGGAAATCGCGCGAGGTGGGCGCGGCGCCGATGCCGAGCAGCGCGCCGCGGGCCCTGCCCCAGAGGTTGGTGACGTGCTGGAACGCGGGCTCCTCGCGGAGCGTCGCGAGCATCGCGGCGCTCGGCAGCGCCTGCGCGAAGAGGAAGGCGGGGAACGCGCCTGAGGCCTGCGCCGCGAGGCGCGTGATCTCGTTCGTCTGGAACCGGGGGAGCGGATCGGCGTAGCCGCCGACCGTCGGCACGAGCTGGATGCCGGGCAGCGGCGGCATGCCCGCGCGCGCGACCTCGTAGGTCGTCTGGCCCGACGAGATGAGCACGGCGTCGCCGGCCGAGAGCTGCATGTCGCGAACGGCGGCGGCGATCGGCGCCGCGAGATCCTGCCCGAGCGTCGCGGGGTGGGTCACGGGCGAGAGCCGCACGGCGTTGAGCCCGAGCGCCTTGGCGAGCCGCTCGCCGAGCGCCTGCGACTCGTCTTCGAACGGGTCGACGACCTCGATCCGCACGATGCCCGCCGCGCGAGCCTGCGTGAGCAGCCGGCTGACCGTGGGCCGCGAGACGCCGAGGCGCGAGGCGATCTCGGCCTGTGTCGCCTCCTCGAGGTAGTACATGCGCGCGGCCTGGTGCACGACCTCGAGCGGGAACCGCGGCCGCGTCTGCTCGGGCTCCGTGGAGGGCAGCGGCGTCATCGGGACCTTTCGTTCGGCGCGCGTTCGGGCGTGACCGGGACATCGTATCCCGGTCCGACCGCGTCGCCGTGCGCCGGGAACGTCTGTCCTCCATCGCGGGAACAAACGTGCTGCACAAGTGTGCCGAAAAGGGGTATCGTCGAGACGAACCCACCCAGCGACGTGAGGAAGAGACACCGATGTCCGAGACCATCGACACCACCCGCGAAGCCGTCACCGGCGCCGACCTGCCCGCCACCATGCGCGCCGTCGTCGTGTACGGACCGGGCGACTACCGCCTCGAGGAGCGCCCCGTGCCGACGCCGGGGCCAGACGACCTGCTGCTGCGCACCGACGCGGTCGGCATCTGCGCGAGCGACCTCAAGGCGTACCACGGCGCGGCCAAGTTCTGGGGCGACGAGAACCGGCCCGCGTGGGCGGAGACCGACCGCATCCCCGGCCACGAGTTCGTCGGCACGGTCGTCGCGGGCGGTGAGGCGGCGCTCGCGAAGCGCGGCGTCGCGCTCGGCGACCGCGTGGCCTGCGAGCAGATCGTGCCGTGCTGGGAGTGCCGCTACTGCCTCGAGGGCGCCTACTGGATGTGCGCCGTGCACGACATGTTCGGATTCAAGGGCTACGACGGCGCGATGGCCGAGTACGTCCTCGTGCCGGCGAAGGCGCTCACGCACCCCGTCTCGCGCGCCCTCCCGGGCGAGGTCGCCGCCTTCTCCGAGCCGCTTTCGTGCGCATTCCACGCGGTCGAGCGCGCCGAGATCCTCTTCGGCGACACGGTCGTCATCGCCGGCGCGGGCCCCATCGGCCTCTCGGCGATCGCGGGCGCGCGCCAGAAGAACCCGCTGCGGATCATCGCGCTCGACGCGGTCGACAGCAAGCTCGACCTGGCCCGACGGGTCGGCGCCGACATGACGATCAACATCGCCCGCGAGGACGCGGTCGCCCGCATCAAGGAGCTCACGGACGGCTACGGCGCCGACGTGTACATCGAGGCGACGGGCCACCCGTCGGCCGTGCCGCAGGGCCTGAACCTGCTGCGCAAGCTCGGCCGCTTCGTCGAGTACTCGGTGTTCAAGGATCCGGTGTCGGTCGACTGGTCGATCATCTCCGACGACAAGGAGCTCGACGTGCGCGGCGCCCACCTCGGCCCGCACACCTGGCCCGCGGCAATCAAGCTGCTCGAGGCCGAGACGCTGCCCATGGCCGACATCTGCACGCATCAGTTCCCGCTCGAGCGGTTCCAGGAGGCGCTCGACCTCGTGGGCGACTCGTCCGGCAGCTCGGTCAAGGTGTCGATCATCCCGTCGATGCGCTGACCCGGAAGCAAAGGACCTTCACGATGTCTTCACTGGCGCAGACGGACACCCGCCCCCGCGAGGGGCTCCTCGACCGCATGGGGATCCCGAGCTCGCTCGCGCTCGGCTTCCTCGCCGTGCTCATCTTCATGACGGGCAACGGCGTCGAATCGAACTTCATCACGCCGCACATGGTCGCGGTGCTCGGATCGCCCGAGGCGACCGTCGCGACCATCGTGAGCATGTACAGCCTCACGGTGCTCATCGGCAGCTACATCTCGGGCGCGCTCGCCGACCTCATCGGCCCCCGCAAGGTCATGGTGATCGGCTTCGTCGTCTGGGTGGTCTTCGAGGTGCTGTTCCTCATCGGCCTCCAGATGCAGAGCCTGCCGTTCACCGCGCTCGCGTACACGATGCGCGGCTTCGGTTACCCCCTGTTCGCCTTCGCGTTCCTCGTGTGGGTGAACATCACGACGCCGCCCGAGCGCAACGGGTCCGCGGTCGGCTGGTTCTACGTCGCCTTCACGGGCGGCCTGCCGACGCTCGGCTCGCTGTTCGCGATCGGCGCGATCCCGACGTTCGGCGGCGGCACCCAGGGCGAGACGGGCGCCATGATCGCCTCGATCGGCCTCGTCGCGATCGGCTTCCTGCTCGCGATGTTCGGCGTGCGGGCGAAGAACGGCGGGCACCGGATCGCACCCGCGGGCGAGAGCGCCACGCGCGTGCTGACGAGCGGGATCCGCCTCGCGTTCACGAAGCCGAAGATCCTCATGGGCTTCATCGTGCGCCTCATCAACACGGCGCCGCAGTTCGGCATGTTCGTCGTGCTGCCCTCGATCATCGCCGAGGATCGCGGCTGGGGGCAGTCGCGATGGCTGCTCATGACGGTGCTCGTGTACGCGACCAACATCCTCGTCAACGCGCTGTTCGGCTCGCTGGGCGACAGGATCGGCTGGCAGCGCACCGTCAAGTGGTACGGCATCGCGGGATCCGCGGCCGGCCTGTTGCTCTGGTGGTACGTGCCGCAGATCGTCCCCGCGGGCAGCGACTGGGGCTACTGGCTGTCGGTCATCGCGGGCTGCGCGTTCGGCTGCCTGCTCGCAGGGTTCGTGCCGATGGGCGCGATCATGCCCGCGCTCGTGCCCGAGCACAAGGGCGCCGCGATGGCGATGTACACGACCGCCGCGGGCGGTGCGACGTTCCTCGGCACCGGCACGGTCGCGCTCGTCTACAGCCTCGGCGGCGACGGACAGACGGTCACGTGGGCGTTTATCGGCCTCTACGCGATCGCGTTCGTCCTCATCCATTTCCTCGGCGTCGACCAGCCGGGGCTCGAAACGAAGCGGAAGGCCTTGCGCGCATGACCACGATCTACGACGACCCCGACGAGTTCGCCGAGGACCAGCTCGCGGGCTGGCTCGACCTCTACCGCGACCGCGTGCGCGGCGTGACGGGCGGCGTCGTCGCGCTCCCCGTGCGCGGCGCCGACCCGCAGGTGGCGGTCGTGATCGGCGGCGGATCGGGCCACTATCCCGCCTTCTGCGGCACGGTGGGTCAGGGCTTCGCGACGGGCGCCGTCGTCGGCAACATCTTCACGTCGCCGTCGGCAGCGCAAGTGTACTCGGTCGCGAAGGCCGCCGACCAGGGCCGCGGTGTCGTGCTGAGCTTCGGCAACTACGCGGGCGACAACATGAACTTCGGACTCGCGGCCGAGCGGCTGCGCGAAGAAGGGATCGACACGCGGATCGTCGTCGTGACCGACGACATCGCGTCGGCCGACGAGGAGTCGAGCCGCCGCGGCATCGCGGGCGACTTCCCGGTCTTCAAGGCGATGGGCGCGGCGGCGGCCGAAGGTCGCTCGCTCGACGACGTCGAGGCCGCGGGGCGCGCCGCCAATGCCGCGACGCGCACGATCGGCGTCGCGTTCTCGGGCTGCACGATGCCGGGCGCGACCGAGCCGCTGTTCACGGTGCCCGAGGGACACCTGGGGCTGGGACTCGGGATCCACGGCGAGCCGGGCATCGAGGACGTGCCGATGCTGCGGGCCCGCGAGCTCGCCGAGCTGCTCGTCTCGAGGCTGCTCGCCGACAGGCCGCAGCGCGCGGGCGCGCGCGTCGCGCCGATCCTCAACGGGCTCGGCGACACGAAGTACGAGGAGCTGTTCCTGCTCTGGGGACGGATCGCGCCGCTCCTGCGCGACGCGGGCCTCGAACTCGTCGAGCCCGAGGTCGGCGAGCTCGTCACGAGCCTCGACATGGGCGGCTGTTCGCTCACGCTGCAGTGGCTCGACGACGACCTCGAGTCGCTCTGGCGCGCCGACGCGTACACGCCCGCGTATCGCAAGGTCGCGGCGCCTGTCGAGGCGCTCGATCCGTCGGCGCGCGGCGCCGCGGACGACGCGGGCGAGGCCGACGTGGCCGAGGGTGCCGCGGGCTCGCGGCGCGCCGCCGCGGTCGCGCGGGAGACGCTCGCGGCACTCGAGGCCGTGCTGCGCGACGAGGAGGAGCGGCTCGGCCGCATCGACGCGGTCGCCGGCGACGGCGACCACGGCCGCGGCATGCTCAAGGGGATCCATGCGGCGAAGGCCGCGGCGGACGCCGTGCCGTCGCACGCGGGCGTGGCGTCGGTGCTCGGCAGCGCGGGCCGCGCGTGGGCTGAGAAGGCGGGCGGCACGTCCGGCGTGCTCTGGGGCGCCGCACTGGAGTCGTTCGGGCGCGAGCTCGGCGATGACGCGGAGTCGCTGGGCGCGCACGATGTCGTCGCGGCGTCGGAGGCGTTCGCTCGCGCGATCCAGAAGCTGGGCGGCGCGCAGCTCGGCGACAAGACGCTGCTCGACGCGCTCCTGCCCTTCCTCGACGCCCTGCGCGAGGGCGTCGACGGGGGAGCGGGCGCGAGCGAGGCGTGGGCTGCGGCGGCCCGCGTCGCCGAGGAGGCAGCTGAGCGCACGGCTGCGCTGCGCCCCCGCGTGGGTCGCGCGCGGCCGCTCGCCGACAAGAGCGTCGGCACACCGGACGCGGGGGCCGTGTCGATGGCCCTCGCCCTGACCGCGGCGGGGCGCGTTCTCGCCGAACAGCACGAGGAGGAGAAGGTATGAGCGACGAGCTGTCGTGGCGCGTGGTCGTCGGGTCCGACGACGCCGGTTACGAGTACAAGGAAGCGATCAAGCGCGATCTCGAGCGCGACCCGCGCGTGACGGAGGTCGTGGACGTCGGGGTCGACGCCGACGGGCACACCGACTATCCGCACGTCGCGGTCGACGCGGCCCGCCGCATCGCCGAGGGCGAGGTCGATCGCGGGATCCTCATCTGCGGCACCGGACTCGGCGTCGCGATCGCGGCGAACAAGGTGCCGGGCATCCGCGCGGCGACCGCGCACGACTCGTTCTCGGTCGAGCGCTCGGTGCTCTCGAACGATGCGCAGATCCTCTGCATGGGGCAGCGCGTCGTCGGCGTCGAGGTCGCGCGGCGCATGGCGCGCGAGTGGCTGGGCTACCGCTTCGACCCCGCGAGCCACTCGAAGGCGAAGGTCGACGCGATCTGCCAGTACGACGGCTCCCTCGCAGTGGGCCTCGACGCCTGACGCGGAAAGCGCGAAGGCCCCGGACACATGTCCGGGGCCTTCGTCGTGCGGTGGACCTCCGTAGAGAGTTTGAGAACCCCTGCCCACACCTGAAGACCCTGTCTTTGCGCAGGTCACGGGGCTTCTACGACCACGACCATCGCTCCTCGGAGCCTACCGTTTCCGACTCCAGGGGTCGAGTGGTGCGATCACTTGGGATGGCTCAAACCCTGCTACGGCCCGAGCAGGTCGACAATCTGGTGGCGCAGTACCGCGAGGGCGCGACGCTCGTGGAGTTGGCATCCGTGTTCGGAGTGAACCGCCGCACGGTCGCCACCCACCTCACCCGTCGGGAGGTCACCATCCGCCGCGGTCGGTTTGATCCGTCCCGCATCCACGAAGCAGCCGACCTCTACCTCAGCGGGTTGACGCTGGTAGAGGTCGGCATGAAGGTCGTGGCGGGGCCTCAGGCGGTCCGGCAAGCGCTCGCATCGCACGGTGTCGTGATCCGACCTGGTGGCCGCCGTTCTCGGATCAAAGCAGCCGCTGCCGTGGGCAGTTGAGCCTAGACACGAAGATCTGGCTCATGCGTGCTTGCCTCGGCGAGCGAGTCGTGGCGCTGGCGACGACGGATCGCAGCCTCGCGCAGGCGCGCGCGGATGAGCAGAACGACGCTCACGGGTCCCATGATGATGAACTTCAGTGCGTTCCAGCAGGCCCACAGCACGATGAGGTGGAGCCAACCGGGGCCACCGTCGGCTGCCGAGCCAGAGCAGACGCTGGCGATCAGGATGTACGGAAGCGCGACCAGCATCGCGAGCATCCCCCACTTGAGTCCGCGACGGGTGCGGACTGAATCTGGTGCCGGAGGTCGCTCGCCTACATGCGGAGAACTACGGCGTCTACGGACGCCGGAAGATGCACGCACTCATGCGGCGGCAAGGGTGGGAGATCGGTCGCGATCAGACCGAACGGCTCATGCGGCTCGCCGGGGTGGAGGGCGTGAAGCGGTCCAAGCGGATGTTCACGACGAAGTCCGACCCGGCAGCGGAGAAGCCGAAGGATCTCGTGCAACGCCGGTTCACTGCCCCCGGCCCGCGCCGCCTCTGGGTCGCTGACGTGACATACGTCGCAACATGGTCCGGGTTCGCGCATGTCGCGTTCGTCACCGATGTCTATTCGCGTCGCATCGTGGGCTGGAACGTCGCAGCCACGCTCAAGCCCGACATCCTGCCACTACGGGCGCTCGATATGGCCGCCTGGGACGCCGGCGGACGCCTCGACGGCCTGGTTCATCACGCCGATCACGGATCGAACTACCTCGCCGTGGTCTACACCGATCGGATCGAGGAACTCGGCGCGAAACCCTCCACCGGGACCGTCGGCGACTCGTTCGACAACGCCCTCGCGGAGGCGGTCAACGGTCTCTACAAGACCGAGCTGATCCGTCAGCGCGGCCCCTGGCGAACCGTCGAGCAGGTCGAGCTAGCAACCCTCGAGTACGTGTGGTGGTGGAACAATCAGCGCCTCCACGGCGAGCTCGACATGCGCACCCCGATCGAGGTCGAAGACGCGTACTACGCTGACCTGGAATCAGCCAATCCGGCACCTGCTGGACAAGGCTCCCGATAGGAACGAAAGTCAGGCCGATTCACAGTGACGTACTTATCCCCGAACCTCGTGTGGCGCCAGACGTGCTCGTCAACACCGAGCACCCGAACCCCGTCGAACCGGCCGGGGACATCGATGAGCACTCGGCGTCCCTCGGCGAGGACAGCATCATTCGCCGTGTGCCAAGACACCCCGAGACCTGCGGCGACACGCGACACGGTGAGGTGGTCGACCACGATCCCTTCCAGCGCCCACCGCATCCCGCGACGGGACAGCTTCGCTCGCGCCGCCGCCGCAGCGGTGAGGTCGTCACGCCAGGAGCGCCCGCACCCAGAGCACTTGTAGCGGCGGACCCGGACGAGCAGCGTGGTCGGGCGATGCCCGAACGGCTCGTGCGCGAGACGCCGTGTGTCGGTTCCGCGGGAGAGCGCCTGGCTGCCGCAGCCCCGGCACCACGGATCTGGCTGCGCGACCCGGCACTCGATCACCGCCCGATCCGGGTCCAGACGCTGGCCGACGGCCACGAGGCCGAGCTCGTCGAGACGGCAGAACACCGTCAGATCAGGGGTCGCGAAGGTAGCGTGGTGCACGTCGAGGTCTTCCAGCAGATGATGAGTGTGAGAACTTCCATCATCGGAAGACCTCGACCCTCACCCGGGCACCGACGCACTCAGCCCACTACCCGCTCAACTGCGAAGAGCCCGTGTAGGTGATCGGAGAGCTGCCGGTCTGACAGGGGCCGGCGGCTACGCCGTCTTCGCTCGGCCGCGCGGGAGGGGCAGCGCCAGGACTCGCTCGGCTTTCCGCTGCTCGATCGTCGCCGGGTACTCCCCCTTGCGTGCTCCGCTGCGCCCGTAGAGCAGCGTCTTGAGTCCGGACATCGACACCTCCGCCGTCGCGGCGATCGTGTACAGCGCCATGCCGGCAGCCATCAGTGCGCGCACGTGCTCGCGCACGGGTTCGGCCGGAACGCGCGGGGCCTGCTCGGGGATGCCGGCCTCCCTGCGTCGACGTCGCTCCTCAGCCAGGGAGGCGTCGGCGCAGGAGATCTCGGCCGGGCATGCCTCGCGGTCGTGGCAGCCGAGCGAGTAGCCGTACGCGGAGCCGTGGATCTCGAGAGGGATCTCCTGCCGGCGCCGGTTCGCGACCCACTCGCGGTGATAGGCGCGCCCGGCCTCGATGCACTCAGGTCGGTCGCACCCGCGGGCACGGCAGGCGTTCGTTCCGTGGGGCTGCAACACCCGCGGCCCGGTCGCCGCGCTTCCCTTCCTCGGACGGCGCGGCTTCCGCGGTGCGGCCGGCTGGTCGCCCAGCTGCGCGACCGCGGCGGCGGCCCGCTCGTACGCCGCGGTCGCGGCCGCGACGGCCGCGGGGATCGCCCCGCCCAGCGTCAGCCCGGTGCTCTCGGCGACCTTCGCCTGCGCCAGCTGCTTGTGCGCGGCCGACGCTGCCTTCCTGCGGATCGTGCGATCACGCTTCCAGGCGGCGAGCTGGCGCACATGCTCGTCCAACGCGGTTCGGTACTCCGCGAGCTGCTCCATCCACAGCGCTGCGGCGACCTCATCCAGCCCATCGACGTGCTGCGCATCCAACCAGCTGTAGCCCGGGTGAAGCTTGCCGGCCTCGAGCTCAGGAGCAGGGGCGGCTGCAACCGGTGCGGGTGCGGGTTTCGGCGGTCGAGGTGCTTTGCGCGGCGCTCGCTTCGCCGCGGGCTTCGGCCGTGCAGGCTCGGCGGGCGGTGCAGGGGGGGGAGGCGGATTCGCGAGCTGCGGCCTTCCTCCGCTGGCGCGCAGCAGCTCGCTCGGCAGCCTCTCGCTCGAGGATCTCCTCAAGCGAGACCCCCGCGTCGATGAGCCGTTTGAACCCCCAATCGCCGCTGTAGCGACGGTGCACGTCCCGGCAGCTGATCACCGCCGGGCAAGCCGGCCCGCGGCACCCCTCGGCGTAACCGTGAGGCGTGCCGTGCGGGATCGAGTCATCCAGGATATCGAGCGTTCTCATGCCCGTATAGGCGCTCCGCCGGGCTGGATTCTGACCGGCGATGTCGTCGCGGACGACTACCCTTCTCGCATCGACGGTCGACGGCGGCCGCCGGTAGGAAGGCGACCCCACCGTGGCCGACGTGACGATCGACGACTACACGCTCCGCAACGCCCTCTACGGCGCCGCCCGCGACTGCGGCACCACGGCGTTCGAGCAGTGCAACTTCGAACGCGAGCACCACCACATCGGCGACGACACCGGACGCCTGGCGCTGGCCGCGCTGCGCAGCCTCGGATCGCACGACGCGATGGTCGTCGTCGTCGAGTACCTCGCGTCGATCAATCGGCACCTCGACCACGACGGTAAGACCCGGATCCCGCTGGCGGCAGTGCTGCGCTCCCTCCTTCAGGTGCTCCCGGGTGCGAGCGAGGACGAGGTCGAGACGATCCGCCTCGCGCTCGACGTGAACGCCGAGGACTACTGGGGCGCCCCGCTCTGACGTCGCCGGGAGCAATTCACGAACGGACCGTTGGCGCACTTCCGCGTCGCGGAGGCGGCCCGTGTCAGATCTATACTGACCTCGATGGGCTCGCTCCGACCCGACCGCATAGGCGCGGGGTGGCTCGAGAGCCAGGCGATAACGAAGATCATTACGAGCGCGATCCTGGCGTTGCTGATGGTGATTGGCGCGTGGACCGCGTCCCATGCAGAGCCAGATGCTCTGGTGCATCCCAACTCCGTCCCCGTTGCCGGCCAGGCATCAGTCATTGACGCTCCGGCGTCGTACGGGCTATCGGTGGTCGTCGCGGGCGATAGTGGCGGACCCACACTCGGACTCGCTACGTGTCTGCTCGGTGCGCTGTGCGGGCTTGCATTGGCGGTGTTCTTCCTCAGTTTGCGGCGCGATCGTGGGGCTTCGATTCTGTCGATCAGTCGTGCCAGTCCGAGCCGGCCGTCCCGCCCGACAGGACGCGCACCCGTGGCCGCCACTTTGACCCAGCTCTCGATCTCCCGAACCTGATCCGCTATCTGCCGCCCTCTGGGTGATGCTGTGGCGCCGGTGGCCTGACCGCGCGCTGTCCTCTCGCGGATCTTGTTTGGAGTTGTTGTCTTGAAAGCCTGGAATAAGGCCGCTTTGGGCCTGGCCGCCGCGCTGGTCATGTGCCTCGCGGTCGCGTTGGTTTGGTCGTTCGTCGCCGTGATCTTCCTGATCGTATGAATGCTCGCGTTGAGGAGCTAGGGCTGTCACATCGACGCGCGATCATCGTCGGAGCGGGGCAGGCGGGATTGGCTGTGTCGGCCGAGCTCGTGCTCCGTGGACTGGTTCCGCAGCGCGACTTCGTCGTGATCGACCGGGCGCCGCGGATACGCAGGTGGGTGTCGCGATGGCACTCGATGAGGCTGCTCAGCGAGGCGCGACACAGCGCACTCGCGCCGTTCCCTTTCCCCGGCGACCCTCGCCGGCACCCACGTGTCGATGAGATGGCGTCGTACCTCGCCGCGTTCGAGAAGCACATCGGCCTCATCCCGCGCTGGGGGGTGCAGGCGATCGACGTGAGGCGGGTCGGCAACAGTACGACGCTCGAGCTGCGCACGGACGCGGGCGACGTACAGACGCGGAACGTCGTTTGTGCCACCGGCGCGCATGCCCGCCCCCACATGCCCGCTTGGGTCGCCGACCTCAGGGTGCCAGGCACGGTGCTGCACAGCAGCCAGTACCAGTACCCACGACAGATCCCCGCCGGGGACGTCCTCATCGTCGGCGGCGGGAACGCGGGGGTGCTGCTCGCCCGAGAACTCCTCGCGAGCCACCGCGTCACGCTGGCCACCCGCACCCCTCCACGTCGACGGCCTGCTGCCGCGTATCCCACCATGTCGGGCGTACGGCGGCGGCCCTTCGGCATCGGGCAGGTGCCCGAGCCGCTGTTCACCGATAGCTACGCGGAACTGCGCGAGGCCGGAGTCGACATCGCACCCGCTGTGGTGGGAGCGACCGGCGCAGACGTGATGCTCTCGGATGGACGGCAGCTCTCTCCGACGTCCGTGGTCTTCGCCACTGGCTATCGGCCTGGCGACGACTGGCTGCCGGACGACGTGCGCGCTCACCCGGGCAAGCGGGGCCGCACATCAATGCCTGGGCTGTTCACCGCCGGGCTGCCCCGGTACGGGTATCCCGACGGTGACACGATCCAAGGCGTGCTGCGGGACGCGGCCCGCGTCGCCCGCCACATCATTCAGCGGCCATGAAAGGCTGGGAACCGTAAGGAGGCACACCATGGGAACCGGACATGACCACGCCGGCGATGCGGGGCGGACACCGCGCAGCCGGCTTCTGATCGCATTCTCGATCACGCTCTCGTTCTTTCTGATTGAGGTGGTGGGATCGGTCATCACCGGCAGCTTGGCGCTGCTGGTGGATGCGACGCACATGCTCACGGACGTGATCGGGCTCGCCATGGCTGTCACCGCCGCGCAGCTCATGAACCGCCCGCCGACCGAGACGCACACGTGGGGATTGCGTCGCGCGGAGGTCCTCGGCGCGCTGGCACAGGCCGCTCTGCTCCTCGCCGTGGGCCTGTTCGCGCTCGTCGAGGGCATCCGGCGCCTGTTCGAACCTCCGGAGATCGCATCCGGAAGCCTGCTGTTCTTCGGCGTCGTCGGGCTGATCGCCAACATCGTCGCGCTTCTCGTCTTGATGGGGGGCCGCAAGCAGAACCTCAACCTGCGCGCCGCGTTCCTCGAGGTGATGAACGACGCCCTCGGCTCGGTCGGTGTGATTCTGAGCGCCGTTGCCATCTGGGCATTCGGGTGGTACCAGGCCGACGCGATCGCGGGCATCGTGATCGCTGCGCTGATCGTCCCGCGCACGATCATCCTGCTGCGCGCTTCCGGGCGGGTGCTGCTCGAGTCGACGCCTCCTGGGCTCGATCTGGGCAGCGTCCGGCGTCACATTCTCGAGATGCCTGGTGTCGTGGCGGTTCACGATCTGCATGCATCGCTCGTGTCATCCGACCTGCCGATCCTGACTGCGCACGTGGTCGTCCGGGACAGTGCCGACACCGCGGCTCTCCTCAGCTCATTGCAGGAGTGCGTGGCCGAGCACTTCGAGGTGTCCATCGAGCACTCGACTTTCCAGCTGGAGCCCGAATCACACTCCGGAGAGGACACCGCCCATGCGTGAACATCCACGGCCATGGCGAACCGCTATCGGCATCATCGTCGGTCTGGGCCTGGCCGTAACCGCCCCTCTCGGCGCAGGAGCCAACGCCCTCGAAGGAACCTTCTCCCGTGACGGATACACGAACATTGTCGCCGGGATGCTGAACTCGCCCGACTCGACAGGCGCGCCGACTGTCGAGCCGGACGACGCGCCTACTCCGCACCCGGGCGAGACGTCCAGCGGGTACGAGACGAAGCCAGCTCAGCGAGGCGCGGACGGCTTGATGGCGTTTGTGGGCATCATGTTCCCGATCGTGCTCGTGGGGCCGCTCGTCGGAATCGTGCTCATGATGCGACAGGAACGACGGCGTAGAGAGCGCAGAAGTCGCGCTGTTCGGAGTTCCGATGAGAACTGACCGCGCGGTACGGTTCGCCATCGGGTGCACGGTTGCCGCCGCGGTGCTGACGATCGATCAGGTGACCAAGGCGATCGCTGTGTCCTCGCTGGGCGGACGCGACCGGATCCCGCTGCTGGGCGACCTGCTCGGCTTGCAGCTGGCGTTCAACCCGGGGATCGCACTGTCGTTCGGTGGGGATCAGACCTGGCTGATCACGATCCTGACGTCGGTTCTCACTGCAGGCCTGTGCGTTGCTCTGGTCCGTTCGGCGACCACGATGCGTTCGCTCGCACTGGGGTTCATCCTCGGAGGCGCCTTCGGGAACCTGGTCGACCGGCTCTTCGCTCCGCCCGCGTTCGGTCAGGGTCATGTCATTGATTTCCTCGCGTACGGAGAGCTGTTCATCGGCAATCTCGCGGACGTTGCCCTCGCGATCGGGGCGATCATCCTCGCCATCGACCTCCCGCGCACGCGGGCATTCCTCACCACGGCCCCCTCGGACACCGCGGCCACAGTCGGCGCAGCGAAGAACGGATAACTCATGAGCAAGACCAAGCGGACCTCGTCCACTTACCAGCGCAACGCGCTCGCGCCGAGCCTCCTCGCCGCGCCGGTGCTGTTCCTCGCGCCGCTCCTGCTGGCAGGCGAGTGGGCGATGCTCGTCCTGTACGTCGTGTCGATCTTCGCGATCATCATCGGATGGTTTGCGGTTCAGGCGCGCCAGTGGTGGTGGATCCCGGTGTTCGCCGCGATCTGTGTGCTGTGGAACCCGGCGTGGCCGATGCCGTTCGAGGGGCCGGTGTGGATGGCGGCGCAGCCCGTCGCGGCCGTGGTCTTCCTCGTCGCTGGAGCGCTCATCAAGATCGAGCGCCCCTGAGCGCCGTGGACGACGTGTCGCTGCCACCCCCGGGCCTGCTGGAGTACTTCGCGCCCGGCCCGTATCCGCCATCGCCGCTCGCTGCACTGGGTCTGCTGCTCGCGGTCGCCTACCTGGCCGGGGCAATCCGCCTGTGGTGGCTGCGACGCCGGTGGTCGGTAGCTCGCACGATCTGCTTCCTTGCCGGCTGCCTCGCCCTGGTCGTGACGATGGGGCTGGGCGTGGAGAGCTACGGTTACGTGCAATTCTCCGTGTTCATGTTCCAGCAGCTCACCCTGATGATGGCAATCCCGCCGCTGCTCGTGCTCGGCTCGCCCGGCACACTGCTGCTGCGCGCCACGCCGCATCGCGGCCTCGGGCGTAGGGTGCTGCGTGTCGCGCACGGGGCGCTGCGCAGCCGCGCTGCCCGCTGGATGCTGAGCCCAGCCCTCGCGGTGCCGTTGTACCTGCTGGCGTACTACGGGCTCTACCTCGGCAACCTCGCCGACCCGCTGCTTCGGCTGCCATGGGGCCATCAGGGGCTTGAGATCGGGTTCTTCGTCGTTGGAATGCTGTTCACGATCCCGGTCCTCGCCGAGGACCCGCTGCCGGTGCGCATGAGCTACGGCGCCCGCGCCATCGACCTGTTCGTCGAGGCCGCCCTCCACGCGTTCTTCGGTGTGTTCATCATGATGAGCACCACGCTGATGATCAGCACTTTCGCTGAGAGCACGCTCGCACTGGGTCTCGATCCCCTCGATGACCAGCAGGTCGCCGGCGCGCTGGCCTGGTCATACGGCGAGGCGCCCACGCTGATCATGGTGCTGTACGTCATGCACCGCTGGTTCCGCGAGGACTCAGCCCGCGCGCGTGCTCATGACCGCTACGCCGACGTGCACGGCGATGACGACCTCAACCGCTACAACGACTACCTGGCACGTCTCGAGAAGCGATCCTCGATTGGTCAGTGACCAATGGATAGCTAGCCTACGCTGACTATCACCTCGCAGGTCGACGGTACGAGATCGCCCACACGGGTGTCCCAGCCGGTCGCGCCCCGCGCTGAATTGACAGGTCAGGGCCGGGCTAAGCGTGGGTTTTGCCCCACGCTGTGCTCGCCATGGCAAGATCGCTCACCCCCGATGCTCGTCGCGCGACGATCGCGGTCGCGGTCATGGTGCTCGTGCTGCTCGTGCCGGGCCCGCTCGCGAGCTTGGTGCAATGATCGCCGCGGGCATCGCCGGGTTGCTGTTCCTTGCGCGCACCGCGCACACCGGGGCACCCGCCAGGACTGAGGATCGATTTCCGGTGCGCCTGCACCGGGGCGTCTCGATCGGCTGCCTGATCGCGTTCGCCCTGCTGCTGGTGACCCTCCCGATCCTCGCAACAGCAACAGGAGATGCGGCACTCAGTCTGTTCGACCTCTTCTACCGTGCGGGCTCGTTCGTGTTCGGGGGCGGCCATGTCGTGCTGCCGCTCCTGCAGGCGGAGACGGTGCAGACAGGGCTCGTAGAGCCCGGCGCGTTCCTGGCCGGGTACGGAGCCGCGCAGGCGGTGCCTGGTCCGTTGTTCACGTTCTCCGCTTTCCTTGGCGCGGTCACGACGAGCGGCCCCTCGGGGGCGCTCGGAGCATCGATCGCCCTCGTCGCGATCTTCCTCCCCTCGGCCCTCCTCATCATCGGCGTACTGCCGCTCTGGAATCGGCTGCGCCGAGCCCCGAGGGTGCAGCGAGCGCTGAAGGGCGTGAATGCGGGAGTCGTCGGCCTGCTCGCGGCGGCCCTGTACGATCCGGTGTTCACCGAGGGCGTCACCGGACCGCACTCTCGTAATCGTCGCAGTGGCATTCGTCGCACTGACCGCGTGGAAGGCTCCCGCCTGGGCGGTGGTGCTGGGAGCTGCTGGGCTGGGGGCGCTGCTGCTCTGAACCACACCCTCGGCCGAGACCGAAGCATGCTGAGGCAAGGCCCGCCTGCGATGCGCCGACGCCCGCGATCTGGGAAGCTTGCAGCGTGAGACGAGTTTCTGCCGCAGCCAAGGCGTATCCGCTGGTGTTCGCAACCCTGCTGATCGCGATGGTCGGCCTGATCCTGCTCACCACCCCTGCCCGAGAAACCGCCCCGTGGCTCGTCGGCGCGTATGCGCTGGCGATCGCAGCGTGGGAGGCGGTCGGCATGATCCGCCAGCTCCTCAAAGGCCACGCCGGGCTCGACATCCTCGCGGTCACCGCGATCACTGCGGCTGTGCTCGTCGGTGAGCCGTGGGCCGCGCTCGTGGTCGTGCTCATGCTCACCGGCGGCGCGGCCCTCGAAGACTACGCTGAGAACCGCTCCAAGCGCGAGCTCACCGCGCTGCTGCGCAAAGCCCCGCAGCAGGCCACCAGGCTGCTGCGCGACGAGGCCGCCCCGGCGGGCCGCTCAACTCTCGAGGCGGTCGCCGAGGACGTGCCGGTCGAAGCCGTCGAGGTCGGCGATCTGCTGCTTGTACGGCCCGGCGCGCTCGTACCGGTCGACGCGGTGCTCGTGTCAGAGCATGCTGTGCTCGATGAATCCTCGCTCACGGGTGAGAGCCTGCCGGTCGAGCGCGTGGCGGGCGAGCGCGTCTCCAGCGGAGTGGTGAACGGTGCGAGTGCGGTCACGATGCGGGCTGTCGCGCTCGCCTCAGACAGCGAGTACCAGCAGATCGTGCGTCTGGTCGAGCAGGCCGCGGGCAGCAAGGCGAAAGTGGTGCGGCTCGCCGATCGCTATGCGGTGCCGTTCACGGTACTCTCGCTCGTCATCGCGGGCGTTGCATGGGTGGCCAGCGGGGAGGCGGTCAGATTCGCCGAGGTGCTGGTGGTCGCAACGCCGTGCCCCCTGCTGATCGCCGCACCGGTCGCGTTCCTCGGCGGCATGAGCCGGGCTGCGCGCTTCGGGCTTATCGTGAAGGGCGGCGGCACTCTCGAACAGCTCTCGCGGGTACGCTCCGCGGCGTTCGACAAGACCGGCACCATCACGACCGGGCGGCCCGTGCTCGAACGCATCCTTGCTGCGCCCGGCTTCGACGAGATGAGCGTGCTCCGGTTCGCCGCATCGGCCGAGGTGTACTCGTCCCACGTGCTCGCAGAATCGGTCGTCGCGGCGGCCAAGCAGCACGGATATCCGCTGCTGGAAGCGCTCGAAACCGAGGAGATCGCCACCAACGGCGTCGCCGCGCAGTTCGCGTCCGACAGCACAAGCGGTGCGGTGGCGACGGTACGGGTAGGCAAGCCCTCCTGGCTCCGCGAGTTCGCCCCGACCCTCGCGCTCGCCCCGCTGGAGCCCGGGGAGCTCGCGATCTACGTCGCCGTCGACGACCGCTTCGCGGGCGCGATCGTGATGCGCGACCAGACGCGGGACGAGGCTGCGCAGGCGCTCCACGAGCTGCACGGGCTCGGGATCGAACGCACGCTCATGGTCACCGGCGACGTGGCGACCACTGCCGAGCCGATCGCCGCGAGCCTCGGCATCGACGAGGTGCACGCCGAGTGCCGGCCCTCCGACAAGGTACGCATCGTGAGCACGGTGCAGCCCAGGCCGCTCATCATGGTCGGCGACGGCCTCAACGACGCCCCGGTGCTCGCCGCTGCCGATATCGGTTTCGCGATGGGGGCTCGGGGCGCGACCGCCGCGAGCGAGTCCGCCGACGTTGTGAACCGGTACGACACCCTCGCTTCCCTCCCCCTGGCGGTACGCGTGGGAAAGGACACGGTGCGGATCGCTCTCCAGAGCATCTGGCTCGGCATCATCATCAGCGTGGGTCTCATGCTCGTCGCAGCGTTCGGGTTCCTTCCCGCGTTGCTCGGGGCCTGGCTCCAAGAAGTCGTCGACCTCGTCGCGATCCTGGGCGCGCTGCGCGCCGTCGGCCCGCGCGCCGAGCGCAAACTCAAGGCGTCGCGAGCCAACGCAGACGGCGCACAGCGCACACCGCTGACAGGCCGAGAGAGCCAGCGAACCCACTGAGAATCACTATGGAGGCACCGAGCCATGGCTAGAAAAACAGCACCCCAAGCCCATCCCGGTGAACCTCACGACCGGGGCACCGGCCAGCGACTCAACTGGCTGCGCGCCGGGGTACTGGGAGCGAACGACGGCATCGTCTCGACCGCTGGCGTCGTGATCGGTGTCGCAGCGGCGACCCCGAACAACGTTCTCGCGATCGCCACGGCAGGAATCGCCGCAGTGGTCGCTGGCGCATTCTCGATGGCTGGAGGCGAGTACGTTTCGGTGAGCACCCAGCGCGATACCGAGAAGGCGCTGATCGCCAAGGAGAAATGGGAACTCGAGACCATACCTCAGGAAGAACTCGAAGAACTCGCCGGCTTCTACCGTCAGCGTGGGCTCTCGGACGACCTCGCGCATCAGGTCGCGGTCGAGCTCACCGCGAAGGACGCCCTCGCAGCCCATGCAGAGGTTGAACTTGGAATCGACCCCGAAGAGTTCACCAGCCCCTGGGCGGCGGCTGTCTCGTCATTCGTCTCGTTCGCGCTGGGAGGGCTCATCCCGCTCGTAATGATCCTTTTGCCATTTGGCGAGAATCGCGTCTGGATCGCCGCGGTTGCAGTGGTGATCGGCTTGTTCCTCACCGGCTGGATCAGCGCCGCCCTCGGCGGGGCCCCGCGCGGCCGGGCCATCCTCCGGAACGTGGTGATGGGCTCAGCGACGATGATTGCGACTTACCTCATCGGCCTGCTCTTCGGCGTCGCTGTTGGCTGAGCGGAGACGACCGCTGAACCCAGCTGATCGTGAAGGTGGGCGGAGACTCTCGCGCTCGAAGGCATCGCCGCGTCGATCGGCTCCATCGGGGACGCGTAAGCATCAACGCCCTCGCCGAGTCGACGATCGGGCTGTTCAAGAACGAAGCGATCCGCGACGGATCCCCGTTCCGATCAGGACCACTAAGGACGATCGACGACGTCGAATGGGTCACCGCCGGATGGGTCGACTGGTACAACTCCCGACGACTGCACTCCACCCTCGGCGACACGGAAAGTGTCAAGGCGGGTGAGACAGATTCCGTCAGGCGGTCTGTATGAGGGCCTCCTGTGAGGGCTGGTTGATCCAGGCGGCCTCGGGCAGCTTGGGCGCCTGGGGTCGGCGGTGGCCGAAGCGCTCGGGACGGGCGGCGTAGGCCGCGTCCAGGGTGGCCTGGCGCTGGGCGCGGACCTGCCCGGCGGTGCCGAAGTGGACGCTGGCGGGGGTGTGCAGCCCGATCCCGCAGTGGCGGTGCTCGTGGTTGTAGTAGGCGAAGAACTGCTCGGCGAACGCGCCGGCGTCGGCCGGGACTGTCTGAATAACGGTGTGTGAGGGTTCGGCCTGATCCGTAAGGAGATGGCCGTGGCTGACACGACCGATGTCGTCGTTGACGACGAGATGATTGATCCCGTGACCGGGGAGATCATTGATCAGAAAGAACTCG
>JAJUIM010000399.1 GCA_029267645.1 Microbacterium sp. | reverse complement strand
TGGTGCTCGACCGGATCGGCGAGGTGCGAGACATCGACGTAGCCGTTCACGACCGCGTCCTCGAAGTCGTGCACCGAGTAGGCGATGTCGTCCGAGAGGTCCATGACCTCGGCCTCGATGCAGCGCAGCCGGTCGGGCGCGCCGTCGCGCATCCAGCGGTAGATCTCTTCGTCCTCGGGGTACACGCCGAACTTCAGGCGCCCGCCCGGGTCGGGCACGGGGTCGTCGATCGTCCACGGGTACTTGCAGGTCGCGTCGAGCGCGGCCCGCGTGAGGTTGAGGCCGACCGATCGGTCGCCGTCGAGGATCTTCGCCTCGAGGCGCGTGAGGATCCGCAGCGACTGCGCGTTGCCCTCGAAGCCGCCGATGTCGGCGGCCCAGGCGTTGAGCGCCGTCTCGCCGTTGTGGCCGAACGGCGGGTGGCCGAGGTCATGACTGAGGCAGGCCGTATCGACGACGTCCTCGCTGAGCCCGAGCGACGTCGCCAGCTCGCGGCCCACCTGCGCGACCTCGAGCGAGTGCGTGAGGCGATTGCGGGCGAAGTCGGCGTCGCTCGCGGGGCTCAGCACCTGCGTCTTGGCGGCGAGCCGGCGCAGCGCCGCGGAGTGGAGGACGCGGGCGCGGTCGCGCGCGAAGTGGCCGCGGGCGGAGCGGTGCTGCTCGGACAGGAAGCGCTCGGCGTCGTGCTCGGAGTAGCCGGCCGGGATCAGCCCGGCGCCCCGCTCAGCCCCCACTGGTGTCCAGCTCCGCGTCCTGCAGGGTCTCGGTCGCCTCGCGATCGAGCGTGCGCGAGTCGAGCCAGCCCTCGGGCAGCACGGGACGGCGCGCGTGACCCGCGCGGCCTCGAGGCCCCTCGACGGGCGCGCCCGGGTAGGGAGCCGTGAGGTCGAGGTGGCCGATCAGGTCGTCGATCTGCGCGAGCGTGTCGACCTTCGAGAACTGCCCGCGCAGCTCGCCGCCCACGGGGTAGCCCTTGAAGTACCACGCGGCGTGCTTGCGGATGTCGCGGCAGCCGCGCGTCTCGTCCTCGTAGAACTCGACGAGCAGCTCGGCGTGGCGCTTGAACGCCCGGGCGACGAACGCGAGGTCGGCGTCGACGACCGGCGCGTCGCCGCCGAACGCCCGCGCCAGCTCGCCGAACAGCCACGGCCGGCCGAGGCAGCCGCGGCCGACGACGACGCCGTCGCAGCCGGTCTCGTCGACCATGCGCACGGCGTCCTCGGCGCTCCAGATGTCGCCGTTGCCGAGCACGGGGATGCTCGTCACGTGCTGCTTGAGCTCGGCGATGGCAGACCAGTCGGCCGTGCCCGAGTACGACTCCTGCAGCGTGCGCGCGTGCAGCGAAACGGCCGCGGCGCCCACGTCCTCCGCGATGCGGGCCGCATCGAGGAAGGTGAGGTGGTCGTCGTCGATGCCCTTGCGCATCTTCACCGTGACGGGCACGTCGCCGGCGCCCTCCACGGCGCTGCGCACGATGTCGCGGAACAGGTCGAGCTTCCACGGCAGCGCGGATCCGCCGCCCTTGCGCGTGACCTTGGGCACGGGGCACCCGAAGTTGAGGTCGATGTGGTCGGCGTGGTCCTCGGCCGCGATGATCCTGGCGGCCTCGCCCGTGTAGTGGGGGTCGACGCCGTAGAGCTGGATCGAACGCGGCGTCTCGGACTCGTGGTGCTGGATGAGGCGCATCGTCACGGCGTTGCGCTCGACGAGCGCGCGCGTCGTGATCATCTCGGTCACGTACAGGCCGATGCCGTATTCGCGGCACAGGCGCCGGAACGCCATGTTCGTGACGCCCGCCATGGGGGCGAGGACGACGGGGACGTCGATCTCCAGCGACCCGATCTTCAGCGGCGGCATCGCGCGCACGGCGGGCGCGGGAGGGGCGGAGTCGAGTGCGATGGACACGCCCTCCATCATCTCATCGATCGCCTCGGAGGGACCTTCGCGCGGGTAGCCTGTGGATGATGAGCGCCCCCGATCCCCGCACGATTCCGTTCGCCGACGCCGACGGCCGCGAGACGACGCTCGCAGCGCTCGGCGACG
>JAJUIM010000320.1 GCA_029267645.1 Microbacterium sp. | reverse complement strand
GCGGATCCCCTCCGGTCTGCGGGGCGTCAGCGGCGGCGGGAGCGCTCCGTGGCGTCGTGGACCTCGCCGACGAGCTCCTCGAGGATGTCCTCGAGGAAGAGCACGGCGACCGTGCGGCCGTCCGAAGCGCGAACGCGCGCGAGGTGGCGGCCCTGCTGGCGCATGAGGGCGAGAGCGTCTTCGAGCTCGGTCGTCTCGTGCACGGGCACCATGTGGTGGATCCGCTTCGCCGGAATCGGCTCGTCGTCGTGGGCGTCGGCCGCGCGCAGCACGTCCTTGAGGTGGACGTACCCGACCGGCTCGCCCGCCTCGTCGACGATGACGTAGCGCGAGTAGCCGTGCGTCGCGACAGCGCGCTCGATGTCGGCGGGCGTCGCCGTCTCGGGCAGCGTGATGAGCCGGTCGAGCGGCACGGCGATGTCGGAGGCGTGCTTGTCGGTGAACTCGAGCGCCGCAGCGACCGTGCCGGACGCGTCGTCGAGCACGCCCTCCCGGCGCGACTGGCTCACGATCGTTGCGACCTCGTCGAGCGTGAACGTCGACGCCGCCTCGCTCTTGGGCTCGACGCCGAAGAGCCGCAGCGCGCCGTTCGCGATCGCGTTCAGCAGCCACACGATCGGGTGGAACACCTTCGAGATCCACACGAGCGGGGGAGCGAGCAGCAGCACGGCCCGATCCGGCACGCTGAACGCGAGGTTCTTCGCGACCATCTCGCCGAACACGACGTGCAGGTACGACACGAAGATGAGCGCGATCACGAACGCGATCGTGTCGATGACGCCCTCCGCGAGACCCGTCAGGCCGAGCGGCGCCATGAGCAGGTGGTGCAGCGCGGGCTCGGAGACGTTGAGGATCAGCAGCGAGCAGATGGTGATGCCGAGCTGCGTCGTCGCGAGCATCGCCGTGGCGTGCTCCATCGCGAACAGCGCGGTCTTGGCGGCGCGGGATCCCTTCTCGGCGCGCGGCTCGATCTGCGAGCGCTTGGCCGAGATGACCGCGAACTCGGCGCCGACGAAGAAGGCGTTGCCGAGCAGCAGCACCACGAGCCATGCGAGTCCGGCCCAGTCGCTCATCGCGCGCCCCCTTCGATCTCGGCGCCGTCGGCCGTTTCGCCCGCGGGCACCGGATCCGGCACGAACCGCACGCGGTCGACGCGGCGGCCGTCCATGCGGATGACCTCGAGCGTGCCGTGCTCGACGCGCACGGAGTCGCCGACGGAGGGCACGCGCTCGAGCTCGCTCATGATGTAGCCACCCACGGTGTCGTAGTCGTCCGACTCGGGCACCTCGACGGCGGCGCGCTCGCGCACCTCGTCGGGGCGCAGCTGGCCGGGGAACGTCACGGAGTCGAGATGGCGCACGACGCCCGCTCGGCGCCGGTCGTGCTCGTCCGACACCTCGCCCACGATCTCCTCGACGAGATCCTCGAGCGTCACGACGCCGGCCGTGCCGCCGTACTCGTCGACGACGACCGCCATCTGGTAGCCGCGGCTGCGCAGCTCGGCGAGCATCTGGTCGAGGTGCACGGTCTCGGGCACGCGCAGCGCCTCGCTCATGAGGGCGCCCGCGGGCACCTCGGCGCGGCGATCGCGCGGCACGCTCACGGCGGCCTTGAGGTGCACGAGGCCGACGATGTCGTCGAGGTCGTCGTCGTAGACGGGGAAGCGGCTGTGCCCCGTCTCGCGAGCGATGCGGATGACCTCGTCGGCTGGATCGCCGACCGCGACGGCGTGCATGCTCGGGCGCGGCGTCATGACGTCGCCCGCCGTGAGATCCGCGAACCGCAGCGAGCGGTCGAGCAGCGTCGCGGTGTCCTGCTCGAGCGAGCCCGCGAGCGCGCTGCGGCGCACGAGGCTCGACAGCTCCTCGGCCGAGCGCGCGCCCGACAGCTCCTCCTGCGGCTCGACGTCCATGAGGCGCAGGATCGCGTTGGCGGATCCGTTGAGCGCCGCGACGGCCGGGCGGAAGACGGTCGTGAAGGCCATCTGCGCGGGCGCGACGAGGCGCGCGGTCGCGAGCGGCAGCGCGAGCGCGAAGTTCTTGGGGATCAGCTCGCCGAGGATCATCGACAGGATCGTCGCGACGGCCATGCCGACGACGGTCGCGATGGCGCTGACGGCCGCCTCCGGCAGCCAGCTCTCCATGAGCGGCGCGAGGAGCCGCGACATCGCGGGCTCCATCGTGTATCCGGTGAGGAGCGTCGTGAGGGTGATCCCGAGCTGCGCCGACGACAGGTGCGTCGACGTGTGCTTGAGTGCGGAGATCGTGAGGGCGAGCCGCGGCTCCCCGCGGGCCTGGCGCGCCTCGAGGTCTGCGCGGTCGAGATTGACGAGGGAGAACTCGCTGGCGACGAAGATGCCCGTGCCGATGATGAGGACGAGGCCCACGCCCAGCATGATCCAGTCCATCACCGGAGCGTCACACCCGCCTTCGGGTCATGGCTCACGCGCGAGCGAGGATCGTGGGACGCGGGTCTGCGACTTGGAGGGTCGTCCATGATCACTCGATCATAAGGCAACGCACCGTCGCGGTGCCGAGAGGGCACCCCCTATCTGGGATACGCTGGTTGCCGAATCGCGTCGCGCAGCGCGGCGCGTGCCACGAGCAACATTCATCGATGAAAGTGGGCGATCTGACCGTGTCGAGTCAGGTGACGGGTGT
>JAJUIM010000155.1 GCA_029267645.1 Microbacterium sp. | reverse complement strand
GGGCTGCACGCCTACAGCGGCCTCGACTGACGGGCGACGCGCCGAGCGCGCCGCATCCCGTGCATGAGAACCCTCCGGTTCACCTGAGGCTCTCAGCCAGGCGGGGGCGGCGCGCTTTCGCGTGCCGAGGGCGACACCGATCGTTCACCCTCTTTCGAACATAAGCGCCGCCTCACCGATCGTTCACGCCCGTGTCATGGGCGCGCCCCACGCTCGTTGCAGGCCGAACGGAGACGCCGTCGGCCGGACGACCGAAGGGTGTGCGCATGAGCTCCACGTTCACGGCGACCGACGACACCGCCGAGCTCGACCGCATGGCGCGGTCGGCGACCGAGCCGTCGTCGCGGCGGGCGCCGCGGGCCTCGTGCCGGCCGCGACGACGACCGCGGGCCTGCTCGTCGTGGGCGTCGCGGCCGTGCCGCTGCAGGATCTCGGCCGCGTCGTCGAGTACCGGCAGAACTTCCGCGTTGCGCGCCGCGTGCTCGCGCCCGCGCTCGTCGCGCCGGGGGACGGCGGCGCTTCGCGTGCCGGACAGAGCGAGGACGCGGATCGGCGCGGCGACGCCGGGACTGGGAGTGTTGGATCCGCGCCCGCCGGTGCCGGGAGCGTCGGAGCCGCAGGCACTGGTGTCGCCGACGCTGACACGGGGCGGATGGATGCGGTGCCTGCGTCCGCGGGCGCACCCGCCGAAGCGGAGGGCGCCGCCGCCTGTGCGTCCGAGGCCGACGGGGACGCCGCCGCCGGGTGGAGCGTGCGCGGCGCCGTCGTCGAGGGCGCGCGGATGCCCGACCTCGATCTCAGGGCGGGCGACCGCGTGCTCGTCGCGGCGGGATCGCCCCGCGCCGACGCCGCCGCGATCGACGCCCTCATCGGGTTCGGCGACGGCGTCGCGCTCGCGCGTGGCCTGCCCGTCTCGCGCGCGGACCGTCGCGAGGTGCGGCGGCTCCTCGGCGTGTGCCGCGGATCCGACCGCCTGCCGCGAGGCAGCCTCGATCGCGCCGTGCGGTACCGGGATCCGTCGTCGGATCCGGGGGCCGCGGCGCCCGTCATGGAAGCGCTCGGCCTCGACGACGTCGCGCGCCGCCTGCCGCGCGGATCCGCGACCGTGCTGCGCCGCGGCGGGGATCCGCTGTCGGACCAGGAGGTGCTGCTCGTGCACGTCGCGCGCGCCGCGTTCGGGGAGCCCGACGTGCTCGTCGTCGACGGCGTCGCGCGCGGGCTCGACGGCGTCGCGCGCGAGCGCGTGCGTCGGCTGCTCGAGGCGCACCCCGGCGCCGTCGTGACGACCGACGCCGAGCTGCTCGACGGGCCGGGCGTGAGGCGCTGGGAGCCGTTCGCCGCCTGAGCCTCGCCTATCTGTGAATATGTTGTTTTGTGTGGCAACGTGTTGTAATCTCGTGTCATCCCAAGGGAGGGCGAGATGTATCAGGCAGAGCGGCAGGGGCTGATCGCGCGAGCGGTGCGCGAGGCCGGGCGCGTGTCGGTGCGCGCGCTCGCCGAGCAGTTCGACATCACGACCGAGACCGCGCGCCGCGACCTGCAGGCGCTTGAAGAGGCCGGGCTGCTGCGGCGCGTGCACGGCGGCGCGATCGCCGTCGAGCGCGCGAGCCTCGTCGAGCGCGGCGTGGGGGAGCGCCTCACCCGCCAGGGCGACGAGAAGGCGCGCATCGCGGCTGTCGCGGCGCGCGCGATCCCCGAGCGCTTCAGCGGATCCATCCTGCTCGACGCGGGCACGACGACGGGGGCGCTCGTCGAGCCGCTCCTCGCGCGGCTCGCGGGCGCGCACGCCGAGATCGTCACGAACGCCGTCGCCCACGCCGCGGTGCTCGCGGGCCGCGACGGCATCGGCCTTACGGTGCTCGGCGGCCGCGTGCGGTCGGTCACGGGCGCGATCGTCGGCGCCGACACGGTCCGCGCGATCGAGGCGCTGCGCCCCGACGTCGCCTTCGTCGGCGCCAACGCGCTCTCCGCCGAGTTCGGCTTCAGCACGCCCGACGCCGACGAGGCCGCGGCGAAGCGGGCCATGGTGGCCTCCGCGCGACGCGTCGTCGCGCTCGTCGACGCGTCGAAGTTCGGCGACGAGTCGCTCACGCGCTTCGCGGGCCTCGACGAGGTCGACGTGCTCGTGACCGACGCCGCGCCGGAGGGCGACCTGGCCGCGGCGCTCGCGGCCGCCGACGTCGAGGTCCTGACCGACGCACACGAGGGGGAGCACGCATGATCGTCACACTCACCGCCCACCCGTCGCTCGACCGCACGGTCGAGCTGGCCGCGCCGCTCGCGGTCGGCGAGGTGCAGGCCGCCGACGCGATCCGAGAGGACGCGGGCGGCAAGGGCATCAACGTCGCGCGCGTGCTCGCCGCGGCGGGCGACGACGTGCGCGCCGTCCTGCCGCTCGACCCGACCGACCCGTACGGCGCGGCGCTCGGCGCCGACATCGAGCGCATCGCCGTCGCGATCGAGGGGCACGCGCGCAGCAACCTCACGATCACCGATCCCGCGGGCGAGACGACGAAGATCAACCTCCCCGGTCCCGCGCTCGGCGAGCGTGCGATCGAGGCGCTCATCGCCGCCGTCGTCGACGCGAGTGCGGGCGCCGACTGGCTGGCGCTGTGCGGATCCCTGCCGCCGGGCGCGCCCGACGACCTCTACGTGCGCGTCATCCGCGCCGTGCGCGAGCGGCTCGACCCCGCCCCGCGCATCGCCGTCGACACCTCGGGCGCCCCGCTCGCGACGGTCGTCGAGGCGGGGCTTCCCGACCTCATCAAGCCCAACGAGATCGAGCTCGCCGAGCTCGCGGGTGAGGCCGCGCCCACGGGCGAGGGCATCGCGAACGAGGTCGCCCGCATCGCGCGCCGCCTCGTGCCGAGCCGGGTCGCCGCGGCGCTCGTGACGCTCGGGGGCGACGGCGCTGTCCTCGTCGACGGCGACGGCGCGCTGCACGCGACGATCCCGCCCGGGGTCCAGGTGCGTTCGACCGTCGGCGCGGGCGACAGCTCGCTCGCGGGCTACCTCCACGCCGACGCGGCGGGATCCCCGCGCGGCGAGCGGCTCGCGAGCGCCGTGCGCCACGGATCCGCCACCGCCGCGCTCCCGGGCACGCGCCTCGCGACGCCCGACGACCTTCCCGAGGGCGAGATCGCCCTCACCGACCTGCGATAGTCCCACGTCCCGGAAAGGACACCCAGATGTCTACCATCACACCGGCGCTCGTCAGCCTCGACGAGGCGATCGGCGCCGACAAGGAACAGGTCCTGCGCGCGCTCGCGGCGCGGTTCGTCGCCGAGGGGCGCGCGGGAGACGCCGAGGAGCTCTTCCAGGCCGCCTGGAAGCGCGAGGAGCAGGACGCGACGGGCCTGCCCGGCGGCATCGCGATCCCGCACGCGAAGGTCGCGACCGTGACGCAGGCGTCGCTCGCGTTCGCGCGCCTCTCGCCGCCCGTCGACTTCGGATCCTTCGACGGCCCGAGCGACATCGTCTTCATGATCGCGGCACCCGACACGGCCGCCGAGGAGCACCTCGCCGTGCTCTCGCAGCTCGCGCGCCACCTCATGAACGACGACTTCACGGCCGCCCTGCGCGCCGCGGCGACGCCCGACGAGATCGTGGCGATCGTGCGCGACGCGATCGGCGAGGGCGATGCGGCTCCGGCCGCGGAGGTGCCCGCCGCGGCGCCCGTCGACGACGCGCCCGCCGCGACACCCGGATCCGCCAAGATCGTCGCCGTCACGGCCTGCGCGACGGGCATCGCCCACACGTACATGGCCGCCGACGGCCTGACGAAGGCGGCGAAGGAGGCCGGCATCGACTTCCACGTCGAGCCGCAGGGATCCAGCGGCTACAAGCCGCTCGACCCGCAGGTCATCGCCGACGCCGACGCCGTCATCTTCGCGGTCGACGTCGACGTGCGCGAGCCGGGCCGCTTCGCCGGCAAGCCCGTGATCCGCCGCCCCGTCAAGGCGGGCATCGAGCACGCCGACGAGCTGCTGCGCCTCGCGACCGAGGCCGCGCATGACCCCGACGCCGAGCGCGTCTCGGGCGAGCAGGCACAGGCACAGGCGCAGGGCGAGGAGCAGCACGAGGGCTGGGGCAAGCGCATCCAGCGCATCCTCATGACGGGCGTGAGCTACATGATCCCGTTCGTCGCGGGCGGCGGCCTGCTCATGGCGCTCGGCTTCCTGCTCGGCGGCTTCGAGATCAACGGCGTCGCGAACGACATCGCCGTGAACAACGCGCTGTGGAACCTGCCCGACGGCGGGCTCATGCAGTACCTCGGTGCGCTCGCCTTCGCGATCGGCAACGCCTCGATGGCGTTCCTCGTGCCGGCGCTCGCGGGGTACATCGCGTACGCGATCGCCGACCGGCCGGGCATCGCACCGGGCTTCGTGGCCGGATCCATCGCCGTGCTCATGAACGCGGGCTTCCTCGGCGGCATCGTCGGCGGTCTGCTCGCTGGCCTCGCCGCCTGGTGGCTCGGCACGCTCGACGTGCCCCGCTGGCTGCGCGGCCTCATGCCGGTCGCGATCATCCCGCTGCTCGGATCCATCTTCGCCTCGGGCCTGCTGCTGCTCGTGCTCGGCATGCCCATCGCGGCGCTCATGGAGCTGCTGACCGACGGCCTCAACAACCTCGCCTCGTCGGGCCTGCTGCCGCTCGTCGGCGTGATCCTCGGCCTCATGATGTGCTTCGACCTCGGCGGCCCCATCAACAAGGTGGCCTACGCGTTCGCGGTCGCGTCGCTCGGCGCCGCGACGCCCGACAACCCCGTGCCGTACTACATCATGGCCGCGGTCATGACGGCCGGCATGGTGCCGCCGCTCGGCCTCGCGCTCGCCTCGACGATCCTCGCGCGCGGCAAGTTCACGCCGGCCGAGCGCGAGAACGGCCTCGCGGCGTGGCTCATGGGCCTGTCGTTCATCTCGGAGGGCGCGATCCCGTTCGCGGCGGCCGACCCGCTGCGCGTAATCCCCGCCTCGATGGCTGGAGGCGCCGTCACGGGCTTCCTGTCGATGCTGTTCCTCGTCGAGTCGCAGGCCCCGCACGGCGGCCTGTTCGTCTTCTTCGCGATCAGCCCGCTGTGGGGCTTCCTCGTGGCGCTCGTCGCGGGCACGGTGGTGACGGGCGTCGCCATCGCCCTCCTCAAGTCCGTCGGCGGCAAGAAGCGTGCCGCCGACCCCGAGCTCGTCGCCGCCTGATCCGCACGAGGGCGCGACGACACCCCGGGGCGAGGATTCCTCGCCCCGGGGTTTTTGT
>JAJUIM010000318.1 GCA_029267645.1 Microbacterium sp. | reverse complement strand
GGCGGCCGGCGGACTCATCGCGGCGGTCGTGGAGCGCGCGGCGCAGGATCCCGGATCGCTCGAGGACGACGAGTGGGTGCGCCTGCTCACCGCGACGGGCGACGAGCTCGAGGCCGTCGTACAGGCCGCCGACGACGTGCGCCGCTACACGGTCGGCGAGGCCGTGAGCATCGTCGACAACCGCAACATCGCGTCGACGCTGTTCCGCTCGCCCGAGCCCGGCGGCTACGACCTCGACGGCCTCGCCGAGATGGCCCGCGACGCCGCAGACCTCGGCCTGACCGAGATCTGCGTGCAGGGCCTCGTCTCGCGCGAGCTGCCCGCCGAGAGCTACCTCGACATCGTGCGCACGATCAAGGGTGCGGCACCGCGGATCCACCTGCACGCCTTCCGCCCGCAGGACGTCGCGGACCTCGCCGATCGCTCGGGCCTCGGCCTCGCGGGCGCCCTCGAGGCGATGCGCGTCGCCGGCGTCGACACCGTGCCGGGCACGGGCGTGAAGATCCTCTCCGAGCGCGTGCGCCGCGAGGTCGCGCCCGGCGACCTCGAGATCGACCGGTGGATCGAGACCATCACGGCCGCCCACCGCGCAGGCTTCCACTCGACGTCGGTGCTGTTCTACGGCCACGTCGAGACCGCAGAGGAGCGCATCGAGCACCTGCGCCGGCTGCTCGCGATCCAGCGCGAGACCGGGGGTTTCCGCGAGTTCGTCCCGATCCCCATGCCCGGCTGGGGGCGCCCGCTCGTCGAGGGGCGGGATCCGCTCGACGAGCACCGCGCGATGGTCGCCGTCTCGCGCCTCATGCTCACGGGCTCGATCGCGCACATCCAGCTGCCGTGGACCAGGCTCGGCCTGCCTTGGACCGCCGAGCTGCTGCGCGCGGGCGGCGACGACCTCGGCGGCACGCTGCGCGACGGCCGCGTCGGCCCGACGAGCGGCGTCGAGGCGGGCCAGGAGCTGACACTCGACGCGGCCCGGCGCCTCGTGAAGCCGCTCTTCCGCCCCCTGCGCCAGCGCACGACGACCTACGGCGAGGTGTCGCGCGCATGACCCTGCGCGTCGACGCCGTCATCGTGGGTGCGGGATTCGCGGGGATCGCGCAGGCCCTCGCTCTGCGCAGCGCAGGCGTCGAGTCGTTCCTCATGGTCGAGCGCGAACGCCGCATCGGCGGCACGTGGCGCGACAACACCTACCCCGGCATCGCGTGCGACGTGCCCTCGCACCTGTACAGCCTCGCGTCGCACCCGTGGCCGCACTGGTCGCGCGTGTTCGCGCCGGGCGGCGAGATCCAGGCCTACCTCGAGCGCATCGTCGCCGACGAGGGCCTCGGCGCGCACCTCATGCTCGGCACCGCGCTCGCGGGAGCGCGCTGGGCGGACGGCGCCTGGCGCATCTCCCTGCAGCACAACGCAGTCAATCCGGGGGCATACGCCCCCGGAAACCGGGTTCCGGGCGGTTCCGGCCCCGAATCGACTGCGTTGTGCCTGGACGAAGAAGAGGTCGTCGCCGACCACCTCGTGCTCGCCGCGGGCCGGCTGACCGAGCCGCGGATCCCCGACATCCCCGGCCTCGGCAGCTTCGCCGGCCCGCTGTTCCACTCCGCGCGGTGGGATCACGACGCCGCGCCCCACGATGACCTCGCCGGCCGCCGCATCGCGGTCGTCGGCACGGGCGCGACGGCGATCCAGCTCGTCCCCGCGCTCGCCCGGCGCGGCGCGCGGGTCACGCTCTTCCAGCGCACGCCCGCCTGGATCGTGCCGCGCGAGGATCACCCCGTCGACGTCGCCGACCGCCGCCTGTTCGCGGAGGATCCCTCGGCCCTCGCCGCCCATCGCGCCCGCCTGTACGACGAGGGCGAGGCGCGCTTCGCCTCGCGCTCGGGCGACGAGGAGGCCGCGGCCGAGATGCGGCAGGTCGCGCTCGACCACCTCGCCCGACAGGTGCCGGATCCTGCGCTTCGCCGTGCGCTCACGCCCGACTACGCGTTCGGCTGCAAGCGCGTGCTCCTGAGCGACGACTTCTACCCCGCGATCGCGGACGGATCCGTGACGCTCGAGCCGTCGGCGCTCGCCGAAGTGCGCGGATCCTCGCTCGTCGCCGCGTCCGGCGCCCGCTACGAGGCCGACATGATCGTCCTCGCGACGGGCTTCGTGACCACGCGCCAGCCGTACGCCCCGCTCGTGACGGGCGAGCGCGGCGAGACGCTCGACGAGCACTGGTCGGGCGGCATGACGGCCGTCGCGTCGACCCTCGTCGCCGGGTTCCCCAACCTGTTCGTGCTCAACGGCCCCAACGCGTCGCTCGGGCACAACTCGTCGATCCTGCTGTCGGAGGCGCAGGCCGAGTTCGCGGCGTCGCTCATCGCGGAGCGGGTCTCGGCCCCCTTCGCCTTCGGCCCCGTGCGGGTCGACGACGCCGCGGAGGAGGCCGCAACGCACGACATCGCCGAGCGCGCGGCCCGCACACCGTGGCTGACGGGCGGGTGCGGCAACTGGTACGTTGACGAACGCAGCGGGCGGCTCACGCTGCTGTGGCCGGGAACGGTCGCCGACTTCCGCGCACGACTCGACCGCGTCGTCCCCCGCCGCACGCAGATCCTCCACAGAGAAGGAGTCACGCCATGAGCGTTCCGTTCCGCTTCGGGTACAAGGCGTCGTCCGAGCAGTTCGGCCCCCGCGAGC
>JAJUIM010000314.1 GCA_029267645.1 Microbacterium sp. | reverse complement strand
CGCTCGCGGATCGAGGAGACCCCGTCGAAGCCGACCATGCTCGTGACCGTGCGCGGCCTGGGCTACCGCTTCGAGGGCTGAACGACCGAGACGAAGAAGGCCCTGGGCAGCTGCCCAGGGCCTTCTTCGTACGTTCCGGAGGTCAGTGCTCCTCGACGTGCGAGACGGGCTCGCAGTGCTCGGATCCGGTGTCGTTCGGCGCGAGCGTCGCGTACTCGGTGAGGCAGTTGTTGAGGACGGGGACCTCGATCTCGGTGCCCTCCTGGTCGCCCGCCTGCAGGTACATGCTGAGCGTCGAGCCGGGGATCGTGTCGAGGGCCTCCATGAGGCGCGGCTCGGCGTCGGCGCCGAGGCTGATGGTCTGGCCCGCCGGGACGTTGACCTCGATGTCGCCCGTCTCCCACTCGGCGGTGAAGGTCTGGTCGGCGTCGCTCGAGTTCGCGAGCACGGCGACGAAGTTGCCCTGGGCGCCGTCCTCATCGGCGACGACGAGGGCGTTGCGCACCTCGAGGCCGGGGCCGTCGATGGCCGGCAGGTTCACGCCGTCGGAGGCCGTGTACTCGAACGTCGTGGCCTGTGTCGTGACCATGCCGCAGCCCGTGGCGGTCAGGAGCACGGTGCCGACGGCGGCGAGGGACGCGATGATGCGCGATTTCACGGATCCTCCAGATGGTGCGGGGGCCACGCGGGTGTGGGCGCTGACCATCCTATCCGCAGTCGCTGAGTGGTCCCGAGCGCGCCCGTCGCGGCGCGCTCCGCCGGGCGGCGGGCAATCCTAGTACATATCGCCCTGTGGTAGACTAGGTAAGGCTGGGAAGGATGTAATCCATATGCTTTTTGAGGTTGGCGAGACTGTCGTTTACCCCCACCACGGGGCCGCAACCATCACCGAAGTCAAGACACGAGTCATCAAGGGTGAGGAGAAGACCTACCTCAAGCTCAACGTCACGCAGGGCGATCTCGTGATCGAGGTCCCCGCCGACAACGTCGACCTTGTCGGCGTGCGCGACGTCATCGACGAGGGCGGGCTGAGCGAGGTGTTCGACGTGCTGAAGGCGCCGTTCACCGAGGAGCCCACGAACTGGTCGCGCCGCTACAAGGCGAACCTCGAGAAGCTCGCGTCGGGCGATGTCATCAAGGTCAGCGAGGTCGTGCGCGACCTGTGGCGCCGCGACCAGGACCGCGGGCTCTCCGCCGGCGAGAAGCGCATGCTCGCCAAGGCCCGCCAGGTGCTCGAGTCCGAGGTCGCCCTCGCGAAGGACATCAGCGAGGAAGAGGCCGCCAAGGTCCTCGACGACACCCTCGCGAGCAGCTGATCGCGTAGGCTCGCAGGCCGCCCCGCACCCCCGTGGTGCGGGGCGGCTAGTTTTGTACCGTGACCACCACGCGCATCGACACCGCGATCATCGTCGTCGCCGCGGGCAGCGGCACCCGCCTCGGCGCGGGCGAACCCAAGGCCCTCGTGGGCATCGACGAGCACTCGATCCTGCAGCACAGCCTGCGCGGTGTGTTCGCGGCGGCGCCTGCGCAGGTCGTCGTCGTCGCCCCGGCGGGGCGCGAGGGGGAGGCGCTCGCCGAGGCGCACGCGGAGGCGGGGGATCGCCGAGACTTCGTGTCGGTCGTCGCGGGCGCGCAGACGCGGCAGGGATCCGTCGCCGCGGGCCTCGCGCACGTGTGGCCCGACGTCGAAATCGTCCTCGTGCACGACGCGGCGCGCGCGCTCACGCCCGCCGACGCGATCGACCGCGTCGCGGACGCCGTGCGCGCGACGGGCCACGGCGTGATCCCCGCGCTCGACGTCATCGACACGATCAAGCGCGTGGACGGCGAGCGCGTCGCGGGCGTCGTCGACCGCGCAGAGCTCGCGGCCGCGCAGACCCCGCAGGGGTTCCGGCGCGATGTGCTGCAGGCGGCCTATGAGCGCGCGACGGAGGAGTTCACCGACGACGCCGCGCTCGTGGCGGCGGCGGGGCACGACGTGCTGCGCGTCGCGGGATCCGCGCGCGGCTTCAAGATCACGACGCCCGACGACCTCGAGCGGGCGCGGCAGATCCTCGCGGCGGACGCGCCGGCCGCGGGCCCCGTGCTGCCGCGCGTCGGCGTAGGAACGGACGTTCACGCCTACGGCGGCGACGGCACGCTGCGGCTCGCGGGCCTGGAGTGGCCCGGCGAGCCGGCGCTCTCGGGGCACTCGGACGGCGACGCCGTCGCGCACGCGATCGTCGACGCCCTGCTGGGCGCGGCGGGCCTCGGCGACATCGGATCCCACTTCGGCACCGACCGCCCCGAGTATGCGGGCGCTGCGGGCGACGTCTTCCTCGCCGAGACGGTGCGGATCCTCGCCCGCGCGGGCTGGCGCGTGGGGAACGTGTCGGTGCAGACGCAGCTGCGCCGGCCGCGGTTCTCGGCGCGGCGCGAGGAGGCCGAGCGGGCGCTCAGCGCGGCGCTCGGCGGCGCCCCCGTGTCGGTGTCGGCGACGACGACCGACGGCCTCGGATTCACGGGGCGCGGCGACGGCGTGCAGGTCTTCGCGGTCGCTCTCGTCGTTCCCGCCTGACCTTTAGGCTGGTGGGGTGACCCTCAGGCTGTACGACACGCGCGCGCAGGCGCTTCGCGACTTCGTTCCCCTCGACGAGCGGAACGTCACGATGTACGTGTGCGGGCCGACCGTGCAGTCGGGCCCCCACGTCGG
>JAJUIM010000238.1 GCA_029267645.1 Microbacterium sp. | reverse complement strand
CGCGCGCTCCTCCGCGCCGAGCGCGTCGCCCAGCGCCCCGATGCTGTCCTCGATCGCGTCGAGGCTCTGGAAGTCGTCGCTCGGGAACGCGAGCGTCGGCACGCCCGTCTCCTCGAGGAGCGCCGCAGCGCTCGCCTCGCCGTCGTGGCGCTCCGTGAGGAGCACGAGGTCGGGGTCGAGCGCGAGGATCTGCTCGGGATCGGGCGCCGTCTGCGCATCGATGACGTGCTCGACCTGCTCGGCGAGCTCGACCTGGTTGCCGGCGCCCTCGGTCACGCTGCCGCTCGCGACGGCGGCGACGCGATCCGGCCCGACGAGCTCGAGCGCGAGGTCGCCCGTCTCGGTCGACAGCGCGACGATCCGCTGCGGCTCGGCGGCGATCTCGACCGCGGCGTCGCCGACCTCGACGGTGCGCGGCCAGCCCGCCTCGGACGGCGCGGGGTCGGGATCCGCGCCGCTCGGCGACGCGCACGCGGCGAGCGACAGTGCCGCGGCGCCCGCGGCGACGACGGCGAGCGCGCGGCGGATGGGTGATGTCATGGGGTCTCCTCAGAAAGCAGGGTGTCGGGAAGGGAGAGTGCGATGCGCAGCCCACCCGCAAGGGGATCCGGGCTGACACGGGCGGCGACGCGATAGACGTCGCCGATGAGTTCTGCCGTGAGCACGCCCTCGGGGGCGCCCGTCGCGGCGATGCGGCCGCCCGAGACGACCGTCACGCGATCGCAGACGCGCGAGGCGACCTCGAGGTCGTGCAGCACGATGCCGACGCCGACGCCCGACGCGGCAGCGCCAGCGACGACGCGCAGCACGCCCAGCTGGAATCGCGGATCCAGCGCCGCGAGCGGCTCGTCGAGCAGCAGGATCCGCGGCTCCTGCGCGAGCGCCTTCGCGATGAAGGCGAGGCGCCGCTGGCCGCCCGAGAGATCGCGGATCGGGCGGTCCGCGAGGGCGCTCGCGCCCACCGCGGCGAGTGCGCGGGCGACGGCCGCGGCGTCCGCGGCTCCCGGGCCGCCGAGCGCCGGCATGTGCGCGTGCCGGCCGAGCTCGACGAGGTCGCGGACCGTCAGGTCGTCCCCGCGGCCGCTCTCCTGCGGCAGGAACGCGCGGATCCTCGCCCGACGCCGCGACGACACGCGCGCCATGTCGGTCTCGCCCGCGAGCACCGCGCCGCCCGCGAGCCGCTGCGACAACGCGAGCGCGGCGAGCAGCGTCGACTTGCCGGCGCCGTTGGGTCCGACGATCCCGTGCACCTCCCCCGGCTCGATGCGGAGGTCGACGCCCGCGAGGATCTCCCGCCCGTCGCGCGCGACGCGCACGCCCTCCGCGCGCAGGTCAAGGGCGCTCACGCGCGCCTCCTGCCGCGCAGTACGAGCAGGACGAGCGCGGGCGCGCCGATGAGCGCCGTGATCGTGCCGGTCTGCAGCACGATGGGGTCGAAGATCATGCGGGCCGCGAGGTCGGCGAGCACGAGGAAGACGGCGCCGCCGACGGCCGAGACGGGCAGCAGGAGCCGGTGCCCGCCGCCGAGCGCCAGCCGCACGAGATGGGGCACGACGAGTCCCACGAACGAGATCACGCCGGTCACGCACACGGCGGCGCCCGTCGCGAGCGCCGCGAGCGCGAGCAGCGTGTTGCGCGCGACGCCGGTCGGCACGCCCGTCGAGCTCGCCTGCTCCTCGCCGAGGGAGAACAGGTCGAGCGCGCGGCCGGCCGTCAGAAGCGCGGCGACGCACACGAGGATGGGGCCTGCCGCGATCGCGACGTCGCCCCACGTGCGGGCCGTGAGATCGCCGTTGAGCCAGAACATGACGCGCTGCGCGTTCGCCGCATCGGGCGCGGCCGCGATGAGCGCCGCGACGATCGCGCCGAGGAACGCGTTCATGGCGATGCCGATGAGCACGAGGGTCGAGGGCGCGCCGCCGGCCGACGCGGCGACGAGCTGCACGACGAGGGCCGCGGCGAGCGCGCCCACGAACGCCGCCGCGGGCAGCGCCCACCACGACGACACCGCGACGCCCGTCACGATCGCGACGACCGCCCCGACCGCGGCGCCGCTCGAGACGCCGACGATGCCCGGCTCGGCCAGCGGGTTGCGGAAGAGCGCCTGCATCACGACGCCGCAGACGGCGAGCGCGGCGCCCACGAGCGCTGCGAGGATCGCGCGCGGCAGCCGCACCGAGACGACGAGGGCGTCGGCGCCGATGGCGGGATCCGCCTGCAGTGCTCGCGCGAAGGCCGCCGCGACGTCGGCGGGGCTCGTGGCGACGGGGCCCGCCACGATCGCGAGGCCGATCGCGACGAGGAGCGCTGCGAGGCCGACGAGCGTCGCCGCGACGCGTCCCCGCATGGAGCGCGCGATGACGGTCGCCGCGGTCACCCCTGGCGGCCCTTGAAGCGGGGGTTCTGCTTGTTGATGACGTAGGTCTTGCCGCGGCGGCGGACGACCTGCGCGCCGGGCTGATTCTTGAGCGACTTCAGCGATGCGCGGACCTTCATGCCGATCTCCTAACTGATAATGGTTCTCATTATACTAGCGGACGCCGCAGCGCCTGAAGGAGAGGACCGCATGGATCAGGTCGATGTCATCGCCGTCGTGGGCACGTGCACGCCCGAGCGCGCGCGATACGCCGAGCACCTCGCAGCCGCGACGGAGCGCCTGCCGATCTCTGCCGCGCGGCTCGGCATGTCGGCCGATCCGGTCGACGAGGCGCAGGCACTCGCCCCCTGGAGCGATCTGCCCGGCGGGTGCGCGATCGAGTTCCCCGCCGCCGTGCCCGTCACGGAGCTCATCGGGCGCCTCGCGCACGCGACGTCGCCCGCGCGGCTCGCGGGAATCCACTGCGTCGTCGACGCCGCGCACCTCGTCGAAGACCTCGCGCGCGACGACTATCTCGTGCGCACGGTGCCACGCGGCGAGCGCGAGTTCCGCGCCCGCGCCATGGCGACCGTGACGCAGATCGAGTTCGCGACGACCGTCGTGCTCGCGAATTGGGAGCAGGTCGACACCGAGCGACTGTCCGTCGTCCTCGCGCTCGTGAGCGCGCTCGGCCCCTCGGCGCGCCTGCGGCTGCACCCCGCGCCCGCCGCGGCGCCCGACGCCGTGACGCGCGTGGGCGCCGTGCAGCGTCGCCCCGGCTGGATCGCGCTCCTGAACGACGCGTTCGACCCGCACATGACGGATCCGCGCGTGGGCGCCGTCCGCTTCCAGTCGCTGCGCCCCTTCCACCCCGCGCGGCTGCAGCGCCTGCTCGACGAGGAGATCGAGCCGGGCCACCTCGGCACCGTCGTGCGCTCGGCCGGGTTCTGCCGCTTCGCGACGCGCCCCGGCGTCACGGCGCAGTGGGATCACGTGGGGTCGATGATCTCGTTCATCCCGACCGCGAGCGACGACGACCTGCGTGACGACGAGGACATGCTGTCCGCCGGCCAGGACATCGCGTTCATCGGGCTCGACCTCGATCGCGACGGCCTCGTGCGCCGCCTCG